>CAYQDP010000391.1:0-3265 GCA_964416235.1 uncultured Flavobacteriaceae bacterium
AGAAAGTTACTGCAGTTCCTGAAGGACTATCAGTAAAAAATTCGCAAACAGAAATCACACCCATTCGTCCGATACGTTTGGCGAAATCCTTCGAGGTAGAAAATTTTAAGTCGACAAACTCATTAGCATCGAACTAAATTATGCGTAAAGATTTTTCTAATATAAAATATAAGAGTACTTCGCCTTCGGTGAAAGCTGCTTCTTCAACATTTACAACAGCGGAGCAAATCGAACTTAAATCTGTTTACACATCACAGGATACAGAAGGTCTTGAACATTTAAGTTTCGGTGCAGGCACTCCTCCGTTTTTACGCGGACCTTATTCAAGTATGTATGTACAAAGTCCGTGGACGATTCGTCAATACGCTGGATTTAGCACGGCTGAAGAAAGTAACGCTTTTTACAGAAGAAATTTAGCAGCGGGACAGAAAGGTTTGTCTGTAGCATTCGATTTAGCAACACACCGTGGTTACGACAGCGATCATGAAAGAGTTGTTGGAGATGTTGGGAAAGCAGGTGTTGCTATAGATTCAATATTGGATATGAAAATTTTATTTGATCAGATTCCTTTAGATCAAATGAGCGTATCCATGACCATGAATGGAGCTGTGTTACCAATATTAGCATTTTATATTGTTGCCGCGGAGGAGCAGGGCGTTAGTATGGATAAATTAAGCGGAACCATTCAGAATGATATTTTAAAAGAGTTCATGGTGCGCAACACCTACATTTATCCGCCGGCATCTTCTATGAAAATTATTGCGGATATTTTTGAATTCACATCTCAGAAAATGCCGAAGTTCAATTCTATTTCTATCAGTGGTTATCACATGCAAGAGGCAGGAGCTACTGCAGATATTGAGTTGGCGTATACTTTAGCGGACGGATTGGAATATATTCGTACCGGTATTAAAGCGGGATTAGATATTGATGCTTTTGCACCGCGATTATCGTTTTTCTGGGCGATAGGCATGAATCATTTCATGGAAATTGCGAAAATGCGCGCTGCCCGTATGTTATGGGCGAAGATGGTGAAGCAGTTTAATCCTAAGTCGGCAAAATCGATGGCGTTGCGCACGCATTGCCAAACGAGTGGTTGGAGTTTAACTGAACAAGATCCGTTTAATAATGTAGCGCGTACTTGCATTGAAGCTTTAGCAGCTGCTATGGGTCATACGCAAAGCTTACACACGAACGCTTTAGATGAAGCCATTGCTTTACCAACGGACTTCAGTGCGCGCATTGCACGTAACACACAAATTTATTTACAGCAAGAAACCAATATTTGCAAGGTAGTGGATCCTTGGGCGGGCTCTTATTATGTAGAGCATTTGACCAATGAAATTGCACATAAAGCCTGGGCTTTAATTCAGGAAGTGGAAGAATTAGGCGGAATGGCAAAAGCGATTGAAACGGGCATTCCGAAAATGCGTATTGAAGAAGCGGCGGCAAGAAAGCAAGCGCGCATAGATAGCGGTAAAGATATTATCGTTGGCGTTAACGCGTTTAAAACGGATGAAAAAACTAACATCGAAATTCTGGAAGTTGACAACACGAAGGTTCGTCAGCAGCAAATAGAGCGTTTGAACAAATTAAAAGCGGAGAGAAATAATGCCGAAGTACAAAAGGCTTTAGCCGCATTAACAGAAGCTGCAAAAAGCGGACAAGGCAACTTGTTAGCGCTGTCAATAGAGGCAGCAAGAGTAAGAGCCACGCTTGGAGAAATTTCATTTGCGTTGGAGCAAGTGTACGGCCGTTATAAAGCCAACATCCGTTCCATTGCCGGAGTATATAGTAAAGAAATCAGTATGGATAAAGATTTTGCAAAGGCACGCGAGTTAGCGGATAAATTCGCTGAGAAAGAGGGCCGTCGTCCACGTATTATGATTGCAAAAATGGGACAAGACGGGCACGATCGTGGTGCAAAGGTAATTGCGACTAGTTTTGCTGACATGGGATTTGATGTGGATATCGGTCCATTGTTTCAAACACCTGCTGAAGCGGCGAAGCAAGCTGTAGAAAACGATGTACATATTTTAGGTGTTAGCAGCTTAGCGGCAGGACACAAAACATTGGTGCCTCAGGTAATTGAAGAATTAAAGAAATACGGTCGAGAAGATATCATGGTGGTAGCCGGCGGTGTTATTCCTCAACAGGACTACGACTTTTTATTTAAAGCGGGTGTAAGTTTTGTCTTTGGTCCGGGTACAGTTATTGCGAAGAGCGCACAGGAAATTTTGGATAAACTTTTAAAATAAACATAATTCTTGTGATCCGAATAATTAAAGCGATACTTCTTTTTATGTTTTTTGTGAGAGGCATCGCTTTCGGACAAAATGCCTATACTCTTTATCAACAATCGAAAAAAGCCTATGGTTCCGATATGGATTCGGTGCCTATCTATTTAAAAAAAGCCATTCAACTCGCAATTTCTGAAAAGAACGACTCAACAAAGTATTCATCTTACATTGACCTCATTAATTATTATGGTGTAACGACCAATCATTCGGAAGGCGATTCTTTGTTTGCAATTGCGGATAAGGAAATCACAGAGCCTAAGTTAAAAGGAAGGCTGTATGTTGCTTATGGATATTTTAATAAGGAATTGGCAAATTATAAAAAGGCGCAAACGTATTTGCTTAAGGCCTATGATATCGGTAATAAATTAAATGACTTATTTATTTTATGCGGAAGCACGCTTAATATTTCACGAGTGTATAAAGCACAAAATTTATTTGACTTGGCAATTGAATATAGCGAGAAGTCATTAGAGTACGCTAAAAAGGGAAAGTTTCTTGATAGATTGGAAGTTTGTTACAATCAACTTGCTTCCTTGCACAAAGCGCTTCAAAATTACCATGAAGCCGAGCGCTACTATTTTATGGTGCGCGACATTGTTCAGGCTAATGGTGATAAATGGGGGCTTATAGTATTAAACAACAACATGGGTAATATGTATACCAGTTGGAATAAAGTCTTTGAAGCAGAAAATTTATATAAGAAGAATTTGATTTTATCGAAAGAGACAAATAATGATGAAATGTATTATTATTCATTTTTTGAGTTATCGAATTTATATTATTTGGATAAAAATTATCAGAAATCGAAAGAGAATATTATTGAAGCGTTAAAAGGTCTTGAACATCTTCAAAATAACTTAGACCTTCATGACATTTACTGGCATGCCTACAGAGTTTTTGAGGCCGACAAGGATTATCAAACAGCTCTGGATTACCACAAGAAATGGAAAACTCTCCAGGACACT
>CAYQDP010000392.1:0-3258 GCA_964416235.1 uncultured Flavobacteriaceae bacterium
TTTATGGTTTAAGAGACGCCTGGGCGGTTGGTTTAAACGGTAAATACATTGTCGCGGTGTGGGCAGGTAATGCCGACGGAGAAGGAAGGCCTGAACTAACGGGTACAGGCGCTGCGGCACCATTAATGTTTTCGGTATTTAATTTATTAAGTGAGAAAAAATGGTTTAATAAACCGGTATCGGATATGGAAAACATTAAAGTATGTAAGGAAAGTGGATTTAAAGCTTCAGAGATTTGTCCGAACACGCAGCTACAACTCATGCCGCTTGGTGCACAAAAAACAAAGCCTTGTCCGTTTCATAAAATTATTTTCACCGATGCCAGCGGAAAATACAGAGTGAACAGTGATTGTTATCCTGTAAGCGAGATGAAACAAACGCCATGGTTAATTGTAACGCCAACTCAGGAATATTTTTATAAACAGCACAGCTTGTTTTACAAGCCCTTGCCGGATTATTTACCGGGTTGTGTTACGGATGAGCATACAAAACTATTGGATATTGTTTACCCGAGAGAAGGATTTAAAATTTATGTGCCCGTGAATGAGAAAGGAGAAAAAGAGAATTGCATATTAAAAGCTGCTCATAAAAACGCGGATGCTGTTTTGTTTTGGCAATTGGACGGAACATTTTTAGGCAGCACTCAAAAGTACCATCAGATTTCTATTCTCCCTGAAATTGGTAAACACACTTTATTAGTAACCGATGAAAGAGGGGAGATCAGTCTTGTGAAATTTGAAGTGATTGGGAAGTAGTGGTTGTCTGTTATTAGTTATCTGTTATCGGTTGTCTGTTATTATAGTTATCAGTTGTTTGTTATCAGTTATCATTAGCGAATAACCTATAACCAGTAAACAATAACCAACAACAGTTAACCTAAAACCTTCAATCTAATTCATGATAATCTCAGGTAAGCCCATGCGACTTGAATCATAGAATGCTAATTCCTTAATATCTACCTTAACTTCATTTATAATCGGAAAATTGCTGATAATATCCATTACTCCTTTTTCAGATTTGGCCTCAACAAATACCCATAAATTCTGACGATCCATATCTAAAGAATAACTTAACACAACGCGTTGCTCCAACAAATCGTTAATCATACTGCGTTGTTTCGGTATAAGGGCTGCCAATCGAGGGGTAAATACTTCTGGCAGGGTAATGTGAACTAAATAAGTACTTTTCATAACATATACAGAACAAATTTCGGGTAAAAAAGTTCTGTAAGGCTGTTAAAATAGATTAATGGGCTAAAATTGACTACGGAAGCTCGTAGGCCCCGGCATCAGGAACAACGGAGGTTCTCGAATTGCCTTTGATGTCCAATGGGAAAAGTCCGGCATCCGATGTGTTACCAAGATTTATCGCATTAGAACCCGTTTTTAATTCGAAATTATAAACGTTAGGGTCGAAGAAAACATTGGTGCCGTTAATGCTGTTTCCAACCGGAAAATGCGTGGTGTTAGATACATTAGTATTTGTTCTGATTAATGAATTGGAGAAAACGTAATTAACAGCAAATGTATTGGTAGTAACAATGTCTAACTCCAGCTCGTTGCTCTGACTCCCATCAATGATACAATTTCCGAAATAGCAGGTGTCTAAAGGAATTTGTTGCGAGCCTGCGTGATTGTCGACATGAAATGCCGGGGTACTCCTTCCATCTTTACTCCAAAAGTTAGCAAATGTGCTATGAATGAATTTATAATTTCCACCAGCAACAAAAGCTGCCACATATTCTTTACAGTTTGAGAAAACGTTATTTCCTCCATAAATATTAAACGCTACCGCGTACAACCCCCATTTTTTCATGTTGTGGATTTTTGTATTTGTAATTCTCAAACGACGTGGTTCACTGAAGTTTCCAAATAACAATTCGGCCTGCAGCCCGATAAATCCGTTTTTAATAATGGCATAATTAATTTCATTATTAACACTTCCTTCATTTATCCAGATGCGATCCCACTGCCCGGGAACATCCTGCATATAAGGTTCTAAGCGGTCGCCTTGGAAAATTACTTCATTGTTTAAAGCGCCGTTTACTTTTAAAGTTCCATAACGATATACCCACATTCCTGCATTTTGATGGAAATGTACTTTTGTTCCGGCTTGTATGTTTAATTGTTGCGTAGAATCAACTACCAGCCAGCCATAAATAACATGTGGTTTGTCATTGGGCCAGGTTACAGTAGTATTAGTTATGGAAGCTCCTGTTGTTGGATTATCCGCTACTGTGCTATACGGTAAGTATCCTCCACCGGAAAATTTAATAGCGTTTTTTGGTTTGTGATAATAAGCATCTTGTCCCCATGCTTCTAATTGTACTTTCTGAATATTGGTATTCACTTCAAACTGTATGGCGTCGGAAATAATAAGTGGACTATTTACATTAGTTGGATTTACATATACCTGAACGAAAATGTAAATACTGTCATTGGCCGGAATGTCGATATTGGAAAAAGTTTTTCCGGGAGAGCCATCAACGTTTAAGATAAATGGAGAGTTTGTTCCACCTTCCAATTGAATAGAGGTTATTCGGATAGGCTGATTATGTGGATTTCTTACTCTGAAGTTACGGGTAGTAGAACCGGATTGTGTAAAAACGGTGTCAAATAAAATGGAGTCCTGTGAAAACTCAACCTTTGCATTTTCGTCCTCAATTAATTTGTTTTTTTTACATGAGGTGTTGGCGAATAATATAAACACCAAAACTGAGCTTATGAATAAGAATTGTTTCACGAAATCAAATTTAAGCATAATAACGTTAAATCTGTAGGTTTAGTATATTTGAGAATAGAATATTATGTGGTCTTTTTTAAGAAACAATAAAGAATTTTCTATCCTATTATTGGGCGCTGCAATTATTAGGTTTATTCCTTTGTTTAATTATCAATTTAGTTATGATGAATTAAGTGCCTTAAGCAGGACAACCTATGCCAACTGGCATGATTTGGTGATGTATGGAGCAAGAATAGATGCACATCCGATTTTGATTCAATGTTTTCTTTACATAATAGTTAAGTTGTTTGGGTACACGGAAGTTTGGATAAAACTTCCCTTTATTTTAATGAGTTTGGGAGCCATTTATTATGTTTATCGTTTCTCAGATAAATGGTTTGGAAAATTACCGGCTTTGTTATCTGCGGCTGCTTTTTCTTTCTCGTTTATTTTTCTCTACTATTCACCGCTTGCACGTATGTATGCCAGTGGTGTTTTCTTTAGCAGCGCGCTTATGTTTTATTGGTTTAATTGGAT
>CAYQDP010000393.1:0-3248 GCA_964416235.1 uncultured Flavobacteriaceae bacterium
TAACTAAACCATAGGTATGATTCCGTTTTCGCCGCCACGTATTGATGATGAAATTTGCAACGAGGTTGTTGCCGCCCTTAAATCGGGTTGGATTACAACTGGTCCGCGTACAAAAGAATTCGAAAAGCAAATTACTGCGTATTGCGGTAACAAAGCAACTTTGTGTTTAAACTCCGCCACTGCAGGTTTAGAAATTATGTTACGTTGGTTTGGAGTGGGACCCGGAGATGAGGTTATACTGCCTGCTTATACTTATAGTGCAACTGCAAATGTTGTAATGCATTGTGGTGCAACTCCGATATTTACAGACGTTAATGAAAGTGATTTTAATATCAGTGTGGAGGCGATCGAGAAGGCTATTACGCCAAAAACAAAAGTAATTATGCCGGTTGATTTTGCAGGATGGCCTTGCGATTTTGATGCTATTAATAATCTATCTGAGAAGTATCGTTCAAAGTTTATTGCAGCAAACGATATCCAAAAGCAACTCGGACGCATATTAATATTATCGGATGCGGCGCATTCGTTTGGTGCTTTTTATAAAGGAAAGAAAACCGGTTCTTTGTGTGACGTATCGGTGTTTTCCTTTCACGCCGTTAAAAATTTAACTACGGCTGAAGGTGGAGCAGTGGCTTTAAATCTACCTGCACCTTTTAATAATGAAGAGGTATATAAATACTTATGTATTAAAACACTTCACGGACAAAACAAAGATGCTTTAGCTAAAACCCAAAAGGGGAATTGGAAATATGATATTGTGGAAGCCGGATATAAATGCAACATGACGGATATTGCCGCAGCTATCGGCTTAATTGAATTAAAGCGTTACGATAATGATACTTTAGTACGCCGCCGCGAAATCTTTGATAGATATAGTAATGCTTTAAAATCGAATGAGCGATTCAAACTACCGGTTTACCAAACCAACGAGAAAACCGGATGTTATCATTTATATCCGTTACGAATTAATAACATTAACGAAGAACAACGTGATTTAATCATAAAAGAAATTTTTGATCAGGATGTTTCGGTAAATGTGCATTTTATTCCGGTACCTTGTATGAGTTATTATAAAGGCTTGGGTTACTCCATTCAAAACTATCCACAGACGTATAAGAATTTCAGTTGTGAAATCTCATTACCTGTGTATTACGACTTGGATAACAACAAAGTAGACACGGTAATTAAAGCAGTACTACATGCTGTAAATAAAGTATTGTGCTAAAAAGATTATTTGATATTACCTGTTCTTTAGTCGGAATTATATTCCTCTTGCCGGTATTCCTTGTTATAGTCTTAGCAATTATCATTAATTCAGGGTTTCCGATTTTTTATTTTCAAACCCGAGTGGGGAAGAATAACAGAGATTTTAAATTATTTAAGTTTAGAACCATGTATGTTGACGCCGACAAAAAGGGATTGTTAACTGTTGGGGGTCGCGACCCTCGTGTAACTCCGGTGGGGTATTATTTGCGAAAATTTAAATTGGATGAATTGCCTCAGCTTTTTAATGTTTTATTTGGAAGCATGAGTTTAGTAGGTCCACGACCTGAAGTACGTAAATACGTGGAGATGTATAATGAAGATCAAAAAAGAGTATTGGAAGTAAAGCCCGGCATTACAGATTACGCTTCTTTGGAATATATTAACGAGAATGAAATTTTAGCTAAGTCAGAAAACCCTGAACAAACTTACATTAACGAAATCATGCCTGCTAAATTAAAATTGAATATGCGTTATATCAATGAAGCCGGATTACTGACAGACTTAACTATCATAACGAGAACAGTTCAGAAAATTGTTGGTGGTAATTAAATGTTTTTGAGAAGCGATTTGAGTTCATTCATTTTATCAACGTAACCTAATTTTTCGTACGAATAAACCAAGTTGTGAAGCATACGTTTCATGATGTCGAGATTACTGCAAGGAAGATAATATTTGTTCTCCGGCTCAATGTTAAGTTGCTTTAGGAAAGAATCTATATCACCTTGATTAAAGATAAGTCCTTTACTAAACGGATTAATGTAAAACAAAATGTTATCGGATAAAGTTTTATGATTGGTATCGTATAAGTTGGCAAAATCATTTACATAAGCCAAAACAAAATGCTGAGGTAAATTAACGCCATAAACAGGAATATTTAATTCTTTACAAACTAAAGCGTAAACAACACTTAACATTACCGGATTTCCCTTTTTTGTTTCCAAAACAACGTTAAGGAAAGAATTTTGGGGAGCGTGATAATTGGTAATGTTGCCGCTGAACTGGTGAACTTCGAATAAAATATGATTAATGATTTTAACTTTTTCCAATCCGGTTAAATCATCATGAATTTCTAACCAAACATCCTGTTTTATTTGCTGAAGCTGTTTTTTTAATTTGATCTCATCTAAATCAGGATACTGATAACGCGCCAAAATACACATTCCTTTAAAAAGGTCTTCTTGTTCGTGTTCGGCCCAATTGCGGAGTGCCTTATTTAATGCTTCAAAATTGATGTTATGGATAATGCCTTCGATACGCTTTTGCATCAGCATGTCAAAACTGTTTTCCCAAGCGGTCTCTAAATGTGGAATGGCCGGCGGACCAAGCATGATGAAACGCTCTTTTACCTGAGTATAAATACTCTCATCGGGGTCGTCGAGCAAAGTAATTAAGGCAATTACTTCCTTTAAGTTCATTTGGTTTTTACCAGCTCTCATAGTTTAACAAAAACAAAAATAGCCCAAGTGCTTGGGCCATTTGAAGAGCAGTTTATTATTTTTTAACAATCAGGCTGTTAATCGCTCTAAACTATTTTTTATTAATAACTCTACGCTTTGCTTGTAATCTTTGGTAAACTCTTTCCTTACTCGGTTGGCAATAATGACGCAAGCTGTTAGGCAATTGTGACCCAACATCTTCCCTAAACCATAAATGGCTGAGGTTTCCATTTCGAAGTTGGTAATCTGCAAACCGTTATAATTAAAGGCAGTAAGTAAGTCGTTCAGATTTTTGGAACTTGCTTTTAAACGAATCTCACGCCCTTGCGGACCATAAAACCCGGGCGCAGTAGCAGTAATACCCACGTGGTTCCCGCTTTTGAAAAGTTCAAGAAGTTTTTCAGAGCCTTTTACACAATATGGATACGGTAAATTACTTTGCCAGTTCACATGCTTAATAAAGGCATCACTTATGTTGTTTTCGCAAACCTTATCCCAACCTTCGTAAAAATTTAATAGTCCATCTAGACCTAATCCATGAGAGCT
>CAYQDP010000394.1:0-3245 GCA_964416235.1 uncultured Flavobacteriaceae bacterium
GCACTTAAAATGTATTACTTTTATATGTATGAAATGGCATTTACTGTTATTTAGTGTTTTATACAGTTTGTTGGTACACGCAATTAAACCAAGCATTGTGTTCAAAGAAAACAAAGGCCAATGGCCTGACAAGGTTTTGTTTGGAGCACAGTTTGCCACTACTAAGTTTTATGCTAATAAAACAGGCTTTAATTATTGTGTTTATAGCGGCGAAGATTTATTAAAAGCCAAAGGTCATACTCACCAAAATATCAATCATTCTGAAAAAGCCAGCAATGAAGGTTACATAAGAGCACATAATTATGAAGTTAATTTTGTTGGTGGAAACCTAAATAAAGTAATCAAGAAAGCTGAGCAAAGCGATTATTATAATTACTTTTTAGGTAATGATAAATCAAAATGGGCCGGTAAGGTGAAAGCCTATGCTGATTTAATGTTTAAAGATGTATACGAAGGAGTTGATCTTAATCTTTATAGTGAAGGAAAGAATTTAAAATACGACCTTATTATACAGCCACAAGCAGATGCAGGCAAAATTAAATTGAATTATAAATATGTAAATAAGATTGAATTACTGAATGGAGAAATAATTATAAAGACATCAGTTGGTGATATAATAGAAAAATCACCTGTAGCATTTCAAAATATTAATGGATTTAAAGTAAATGTTCGCTGCTCATATAAATTAATTAATGAAACAACGATTGGTTTTGTGTTTCCGGATGGATACAACAAAGATTATAGTTTAATAATAGATCCAACCGTTGTTGTTTGTTCTTACTCTGGTTCTGAAATTCATGCGGGTGGTTCCGCATGTAGTTATGATGCTAATGGTAATATTTACAACTTCGGTTATGCAGAAACAGGCTATGATGTAACACCCGGTGCTTTTCAGGTTACTTATGCCGGTTATTGGGATGCAGTATTAAGTGTTTATAGCAGCAATGGTTCTTTAAAACTTTTTTCAACCTATTTAGGGGGTGATTCAATAGAACTACCGCTTGATTTGAATATTAAAAACAATGAAATCACATTGCTTATTAAGGTTCAATCGAGTAATTATCCATGCAGTGTAACAGGATATGATACAACCTATAATGGTGCATATGACCTAGCCATAACAAAACTGGATATAACGGGTTCAACTTTAATAGGCTCTACATATATTGGAGGCTCTAATAGCGAATCAGTAGATAATTTTTCCATAGGTGGCGTAGATTACCGTTGCGAAGCAGAGATGCAAAACGATAATTTCGGAAATGTATATGTTTATACAGCCTCTTCTTCTGCCAACTTCCCGACAACACCCGGAGTCATCTCTAATGTCAAAAAAGGATTTTCGGATGCAGTGTTTTTTAAACTAAATTCTAATTTATCTAGTTTAGTTTGGAGTACTTATTTGGGTGGTAGCTCCAACGAAAGTGGTAAATCCATTCGTTTTGATGGCACCGGAGGATTTTATTTAGCAGGTACAACAAACAGCGCGGACTTTCCTGCTACAGCGGGCGTTTTACAAACAACAAAAGCAGGTCTGGCAGTTTTCTCTGATTTTTATATTACGCATATTAATTCTAATGCGAGCTCAATATTGGCTTCTACTTATTTAGGGGTTCAAGGGCATGACATCTTAGCATTTATGGATTTAGATATGAATAATGATGTATATATCTGCGGGCATACAGGAACTTCTTCACAGTTTATTCCAACTGCAGGAACATATAGTAATGCAAATGGTTTTAATACCATCCATAAAATAAATTCTTCACTAACTTCATTATTCTTTAAAACCAAGTTTGGGTATTATGTATCCACGCCCTTTCAAAGTGTTACGCCCAATTTGGCCTATAGTGCTTTTAAAGTGGATAGCTGCCAGAATATCTATATAGCCGGTTCAGGACCTAATTCATTTCCTGTAACCCCAAACGCTGTTCAACCAGCTTATGGCGGTAGTAAAAACGATTTATATTTTGCAGTTTTTTCACCGAATTGTGCTTCCTTAAAATTTGGAAGTTTTTTCGGTGGAAAAAATCCAATTTATCCCGGTTTAGGTGATTACGGTGAGCATTCTGATGGTGGTATAAATCATTTCGATAACCGCGGTGTTCTATATCACGCAATCTGTAATAATGGTGGAATTCCAACAACCACCAATGCTTATTCACCGGTGAAGAGTACCGACTCAACCATCTGGGATGATTCCTTTGTTAAAGTTGATATGGGCACATTTGTTAATGCAGGTTCATCATACGGATCAACAGTTATGGGGTGTCCGCCTTTTACAGCCAATTTTGTTAGCACTACCAACACGGGTACAACTTACTGGGATTTTGGAAATGGAAACACAAGTACCAATACTACGGAAACGCAAACCTATACAAACCTTGGTAACTATAATGTTCTCTTAGTAGTTTCCGATACTAATACTTGTAACAAACACGACAGTATTAAAAGCTTGGTAAGCATTATTAATCCAACTGAATTTGATTTGGGCGAGCCACTCACGAAATGTATCAATGATAAAATACTCATACAATCCAACGTAAGTGCGGTAACTTATAATTGGAGTACAGGACAAACCTCTCCAAATATTTTAGTTACACAACCCGGAACTTATGTGCTTACTATCAATAATGGCGGTTGCAATACAAGCGATGATATTGAGGTGAAGATAAGCGAGAAGAAATTTTCTGAACGTTTCCCTAATGTGATTACACCTAATAGTGATGGTACTAACGATTGCCTTCATTTCAACAATTACCGTTTGGAACAAGTTGAATTTATTGTTTACGATAGATGGGGTAGAGAAAAATATAAAACAGATAAAATCAACGAAACCTGGTGTCCGGATAATTTATATGACGGCACTTATTATTACGTTGTAAATTATAAATCAGAATGTACAGGTGAAACCAAAAGTGATAAAGGATTTATCAGTGTATTTAAGTAATGCTAGAGACCTAACCAGGCTTTAGCGGCATCTCCCAAAATCATTTTTTTATCACTATCACTCAATGGGGCAGAGCGTACCAATTCACCCGGCACTGCTTCTCCCAATGGAAATGGATAATCAGAGCCTTGCATTACTTTATCCGCACCTACTAAATCAATCACATATTGTAACATCTTATGATCACAAACATGCGAGTCAACCCAAAACTGCCCTAAATATTTCTTAGGATTTTCTTTATTATCGATGGCCACTAAATCAGGTCGGCATTCCCAACCGTGTTCAATTCTGCTGATGG
>CAYQDP010000395.1:0-3239 GCA_964416235.1 uncultured Flavobacteriaceae bacterium
AGAAAAAGATAAATTATTCCACGCGATTGACACTGTTCCTTGCGTAGGGAAAAAAGCCGATTGGGCTTTACGTTGGATTAACAACGGAAATTTCGCTGAGCGTTTAATTGCTTTTGCTGCTGTTGAAGGAATTTTCTTCTCCGGTTCATTCTGCTCTATTTTCTGGTTAAAGAAGCGTGGCTTAATGCCGGGCTTAAGCTTTAGCAACGAGCTTATCAGCCGCGACGAAGGTTTACATTGCGATTTCGCTTGTTTATTATATACACAGTATATCAAAAACAAAATGCCAATCGAGCAAATTACCAAAATCATCACCGATGCAGTAGCCATCGAAAAAGAATTCGTTTCTGATGCTATTCCGGTGAAGTTAATTGGAATGAACTCTGATTTAATGTGCCAGTATATTGAATTTGTGGCCGACCGCTTATTAGTAGCATTAGGTTGCCCTAAGTTCTATAACGCTGCTAACCCTTTCGATTTCATGGAAATGATTTCGTTACAGGGCAAAACCAACTTCTTCGAAAAACGTGTTGCCGAATATCAAAAGGCGGGCGTTATGGGCAAGAAGGAGGATAACAACGTATTTAAGCTGGACGAAGATTTCTAAGGAAAAATTCGTCGGCTAAAAATCCCGATTAAACAATTGAAGTACAATGTTTAACAAGGTCAAAATCTTGTATGGGACTTCTAGCCTCTAAACTTAAAAAAATAATTAACCGCCAAATTGTTGAAATCAAATTGAGGCGGAAACAAAAAAAGGAAATTATAGTAATAACTTGTAGATACTAAAAAGAGACTCAAAAAACTCAAAAAACCAAAGTAAAAACCAATTAATCCCCAGGGCGTATGTTCGTAATTAAAAGAGATGGCACTCGTGAATCAGTGAAGTTCGACAAGATCACTGCACGTATTCAAAAATTAAGCTACAGCTTAGATCCTACCCACGTAGATCCTATTCAGGTTGCTAAAAAAGTAATCGATGGCGTTTATGATGGCGTTACCACCAGTGAATTAGATAACCTTGCCGCTGAAACTGCTGCATCGTTAACGGTTCGTCACCCCGATTATGCTTCTTTAGCATCGCGTATCGCGGTAAGTAACTTACACAAAAACACAATTAAGTCATTCTCGAAAACAGTTGAAGCCCTTTACAACTACATCGACCCTAAAACAAATTTACGCGCGCAATTAATTGCAGACGATGTGTATGAAATCGTTCAGAAGAACGCTTTATTATTAGACTCGTCGATTATTTACGATCGCGATTTTGGTTACGATTATTTTGGTTTTAAAACGCTTGAACGCTCTTATTTATTAAAAATGCACGGACAAGTTGCTGAACGCCCTCAGCACATGTTAATGCGTGTTGCCGTTGGTATTCACAAAGAAGATGTGGAAGCTGCCATCCAAACTTACAACTTAATGAGCGAACGTTGGTTTACACATGCAACACCAACTTTATTCAACGCCGGAACTCCAAAACCTCAAATGAGCTCTTGCTTCTTATTACAAGTAAAAGAAGACAGCATCGACGGTATTTACGATACATTAAAAAATTGCGCTAAGATTTCTCAAAGCGCAGGCGGAATCGGTATCAGCATTCACAATGTGCGTGCAACCGGTTCTTATATTAAAGGAACTAATGGTACTTCAAACGGTATCATCCCAATGTTAAAAGTTTACAACGAAACTGCACGTTACGTTGATCAAGGTGGTGGAAAGCGTAAAGGTTCTATCGCCGTTTACTTAGAGCCATGGCACGCGGATATTTACGAATTCCTTGACATTCGTAAAAACCACGGTAAAGAAGAAATGCGCGCGCGCGATTTATTTACCGCACTATGGATTCCGGATTTATTCATGAAGCGTGTAGAAGCTGAAGGTGATTGGAGCTTAATGTGTCCGAATGAGTGTCCGGGCTTAAGCGATTGCCACAGCGAAGAATTTGAAAAATTATATACTAAATACGAAAGCGAAGGAAAATTCCGCAAACAAATTAAAGCACGCGAATTATGGGCAGCCATCATCGACGCGCAAATTGAAACCGGAAATCCTTACATGTTATTTAAAGACGCTGCTAACTCAAAATCTAACCAAAAGAATTTGGGTACCATTAAATCATCTAACTTATGTACTGAGATTATTGAGTACACCAGCGCTGATGAAGTAGCGGTATGTAACTTAGCCTCGATTGCTTTACCTCGTTTCGTAGATGAGAAAACAGGAACTTTCGATCACCAAAAATTATTTGACATTACTTACGTTGCAACGAAAAACTTAAACAAGATTATCGATCGCAACTACTACCCGATTCCGGAAGCACGCAAATCAAACATGCGTCACCGTCCGATTGGATTAGGTGTACAAGGTTTAGCTGATGCATTTATTTTAATGCGTTATCCGTTTGAAAGCGAAGAAGCGAAAAAATTAAACGCTGAAATTTTCGAAACAATTTATTACGCGGCCTTAACAGCAAGTAAAGATTTAGCGAAGATTGACGGACCATACGAAACATTTGCAGGTTCTCCAATCTCTCAAGGCATCTTCCAACAAGACATGTGGAATGTAACACCAAGCTCTCGTTGGGAGTGGGATGTGTTACGTGAAGAGATTAAAAAGTTTGGTGTACGCAACTCATTAATGTTAGCGCCAATGCCAACAGCAAGTACATCTCAGATTTTAGGTAACAACGAATGTTTTGAGCCATACACCAGCAACATTTACACACGCCGTGTATTAAGCGGAGAGTTCGTAGTAGTAAACAAACATTTATTACGCGACTTAGTGAAATTGGGTATTTGGAATGATAATTTGAAAAATCAATTGATTGCTGCCAACGGTTCGGTGCAAAACATTGCTGCCATCCCTGCAAACATTAAAGAGATCTACAAAACTGTTTGGGAAATTAAACAACGTACCATTATTGATATGGCAGCAGATCGCGGTGCTTATATCGATCAATCACAATCTTTAAACCTATTCATCCAGGATGCGAACTTCGCGAAGATGAGTTCAGCTCACTTCTATGCATGGAAGAAAGGTTTAAAAACAGGTATGTATTACTTACGTACAAAAGCAGCTGCTGACGCTATTAAGTTTACAGTTGATCAAGGTGCATTAGCAAACCCTGCAGTGCAAGTATTAGGCAACGAAGACCAATTATTAGTAGAGCGCGGACAAACACATGTATTGAGTTATGAAGAGCAACAAGCGCAATTAGCTTGCAGCTTAGATAACCC
>CAYQDP010000396.1:0-3238 GCA_964416235.1 uncultured Flavobacteriaceae bacterium
TAATGTGTTTAACAGTTTATCGCTGACATTTGAAAAATGTTTACCAATGATTTGGAAGAGGCGATAAAACGAAGTTCCGGCAAATCAACTGACCTTTTAAATCCAAAAGATAAAAAGGAAGTTGATAGGGAACTGACAGAATATATCTGCAAAAGATTATTATTGACAATAGATGGTAAAGCTTGTAGTCTAAAATATTTAGGTTATGAAAAGGAAGAAGATTGTATTTGGACTTATTTGGAAATTGAAAAAATCACTAAGCCAAAAGATTTAAAAATTCAAAATAGTTTACTGTACGATTATTTAAAAGAGCAAATAAACATTGTGCATGTTGAAGTAGGTACTTTTAAAGAAAGCAGTAAAGTAAGCAATCCCGACAGTAAAATAGAGTTTAAAATACAGTAGCTTATTTTGTATTCATAGAAGAAAACAAAAGGTTTTCTAAAAACGCTACCAATTTTTTATCCTCTTTCTCATTAGAGAAATCAGTTAATGCAGGTAGGTTATTCTTGAAGAATTTTTGCGCATGCGCCATTTCCACCACCGTACTGGCTAATGAATGTGGGAACTTGTATTTAGGATTGTAACTCAAAATCAAATCCGAAAGTCGTGCACACAAATCTTTATATGGCTTAAATAATCTGTCTTTGTTATCAGAACCAACATGGCGTGTTAAATAGGCTTTAGAGCCTTCCCACATAACCAGTTGTTGCAATTTCTTTACGCTTAAATAACTTGGCACTTCCGCATCATCCCCTTCAACCACTAATAATTCGATAGCTTTCTTTATCTTTTTCTCGGGCGATGTGAGATTATTGATGGAGAAAACAATCTTATATTCGAGGTAACTCCAGTAAAAGGTCATTAAATAGATAAGGAGTCGGTGTTTATTCTCAAAATAACGATAGATGCCCGCTTCGGTTGTATTTATGGCAACAGCCAGCTTTTTAAATGTAAATTCCTCGAACCCAAGCTTATTTATAAGTTCGAGACCATTCTTAAGTATTTTACGACCCAGCTCCGATTGCTCGGGGTCGCGTAAATACAATTTTTCATTCATTTTTATATGAACCGAGAACTCCATTTCCGTGTTATGATGGTACAAATATATAAAAAATCTTAAATATTACTACTTTAAATGATAGTATTACTATCTTTTTTAACAAATATTACTATCTTTGAAGCATAAATTACACAAATGAAACCAGTACAGTTAATTTACAAGTGGTTCTTTAATGAAAGGGAAACCCTTTACCGAATATATGGCTTAACAGCCTTACAAGGCGCCATGTACCTTGTTATCCCTTTAGGTATTCAAGGAATAATTACCTACACCATGGCCGGGCAGTTTTCAGCTTCTTTAGTGATGCTTGCTGCCATTACTGTATTAGCCGTTTTATTCTCCGGTTTGTTTCAATTATGGCAAATGCGTATAAATGAAACGCTTCATGAAAAAATCTTTGCTTCTATTACGGAAAAACTAGATTCATTAATAAAGAATAAAGAAAAGGATAAGGAACTCAGTAAAAAAATCAATCATTTTTTTGAAGCTGTTACATTACAGAAAGGTGTCAGCAAAATTCTGCTTGATTTCACATTCGCCGTAATTAGCATCGTGTTTGGTTTAATCATTTTACCTGCTTATAACTCATGGTTCTTGATTTTTACGGCTGTTATAACTATTTCGTTTTACTTGATAATTAAAAACTATGGCAAGAAAGCCGTAGAAACAAGTATTAAAACATCAAAAAACAAATACAATCTTGCTAACCAATTTTCAAATTATTGTAACAACCTAATTCAAGATAATGAGGTTAAAGCTGAACAAGAATTGGAAGAGTACCTTAAAAACCGACAAAGTCATTATAAAATTCTGGAAGCTCAATATAAAGTGATGCTCATTTTCAAAACGATTTTTGTGGCTATTCTTTTATTTGTTGGCGCCTACATGGTACAAATTGGCCAACTTAACATTGGTCAGTTTGTGGCATCAGAAATTATCATCTTATTAGTTATAAACTCGGTTGAGAAAATTTTAACCAGTTTAAACGATGTGTATGACTTAATTACTGCCCTTTATAAAGTGGAAGAAATGTTCCAATCCGCTCCGGATGAGTCATTCCTTAATAACGCCAGAATCACCGACAAAAACTTTACTAAGATTTACCGTCATAAATACTCTTTAGCTATAAGAACCTTGAATTATTCTGTACTTGCCACAGGATTGATTTTACTTTTTTTACCGTGGACACAAAGTGTTGAAGCTGATGGAAGGGTAACAACGGTTGACCCTGAGAATAGACCACAAACTATTAATTCTAGAATCGCCGGACGAATCGAAAAATGGTATGTTAACGAAGGTGATTTGGTTAAGAAAAATGACACTATCGCATTCATTTCCGAGGTAAAAGAAGATTACTTTGACCCAAAATTAATTGACCGATCCGAAAGTCAAATCAAAGCTAAGGAATCATCTATTGTTTCGTATGAACAAAAAATTAATGCCATCGATTTGCAAGTTGATGCCTTAACCTCCAATTTAAACCTAAAAACAGAACAGGTTAAAAACAAATTTATTCAAGGCAAAAATAAAGTTGCCAGTGATAGCGCCGACATGATTTCATCAGCTAATAATTACAAAGTAGCCGAAGAACAATTTAAACGTTATGAGGAATTATTAGGGAAAGGAGTTATTTCCAAAACCGATTTGGAAAACAGAAAAGTGAAAGTGCAAGATGCATTGGCTAAAAAAATAGAAAGTGAAAACAAATACATCAACAGTAAAAATGAACTACTGAATATCGAGTTAGAATTAAATTCAGTACGACAAGATTATAATGAAAAATTAATGAAAGCTGAATCTGACAAATTCTCCACTCTATCTAATTTATATGATGCGGAAGCGACATTAACTAAGATGCAGGGACAATTAGCCGGCTATTCGGTTCGTCAAACTTATTATTATGTTCTAGCACCACAAAGTGGTTTTATCACAAAAACTTTTGCTCAAGGCGTTGGTGAAGTGGTAAAAGAAGGAAGTGCTATTTGCAGTATTGTTCCGGAGAAAAGTGAAAAAACAGTTGAACTCTATGTTAATCCGATTGACCTTCCATTAATACAAAAAGGAGAACGTGTACAAATTACATTTGATGGTTGGCCTGCATTTGTTTTGAGCGGTTGGCCAGGTGTTAGTTTTGGAACGTATAGTGCCGAAGTTATAGCCATTGACCGAACTATT
>CAYQDP010000397.1:0-3236 GCA_964416235.1 uncultured Flavobacteriaceae bacterium
ACCCTGATAAGGATTTACTGAATATTCACCCGGAATATCCGGACTATCCACTTTATTGATGATGGTTTTAGGATGCGTGTAAATAATTTCAGTTTTATGATTCACTAAAAATTCTTCATCCAGAACCTCTTTATATTCCTGAACGTATTGATGGCGGTTAAACTTATTATGCGTGTTCAGTTGTGAGCCGCGCCCTTTGAAATATGTATCGGTAAGTTCCATCATAAGCAATAATTGATGAAACAAAGTTAACACGTAGCATAGCAATTGATGGCTACAAATTGTAGCAAAACAAAAAAGCCCCATTTTTATAATGGGGCTTCATTCTATATTAAGCGAATTACTGTTTAATTATTTTCTTTTTATGTGTGCCGGAAGACTGCGTTAAATGCAAATAATAAATACCTGAAGGAAGTATGCTTAGATCCAACTCATTCTCACCATCTTCAATTTCTACATTCTTTACGATTCTTCCGAATACATCAAGTACCATTACTTCTCCTTTTTCTATTCCTGAAATTTTAATTTTACCGGTTGTAGGGTTGGGAAAAACAGCATAATCATTGTTATCAAATTCGCTATTTATTCCACCGCAAGTGTAAGCTACATTAACAGTTTGAGAAACCCTACAATTAAATCCATCCCTCAATGCCGCAATATAATTACCCGGGGAACATATTAAAAATGTACCAGTTGGAGGAGATGTAGTTGAAGAAGTAGATACGTTTGTCCATGAATAGGACAACGGAGCAACAGAAGAGGTGGTTGTGATGGACATATTTAAACATGCCGTTAAACAGGTAAGAGAGTAGCCCATGCTTGAAGTTATTGACATAGTAGGCACTATGGTTGAAGCAAGCACTGATACAGTTTTAGATGTAGCACATCCGTTATTAGCATTCTCAAATACCACCGTGTAGGTGCCAGGTGAATTAGCTGTTAAAATCTGAGGAGAACTACCCATAAAACCGCAAGGCGATCCTCCCGGATTAATCCAGTACCCAGAAACACTCGTTGGAGAGCTTGATACGGCGGTAAATGTAACAGGAGGCCCGTTGCAAATCAAGGTTCCTATCAGCGGACTTACAGTAACTGTTGGTGCAACCGTATTTGAACTCAAACTTATTTGCTGTGTACTAATACATGTTGAGGCCGGACTAGATGCCAAAACGGTATAAGTATTAGAACCTGTAGGCGCTGTGCCGTTAATTGTAGCTCCTGTTACTGTTCCTGTTGTGGCACTCACCCAGGTGAAAGTTACATTCGACAAAGTTGAAGAATTTGCAGCTGTAAGAATTACAGAAGCGGGATTACAACCTACTACTGTACCCTGAGGTGTGCTGATAATAAATGTCGGACATTGGGCATTTACTTTTGTAAATAATAACACACCCATTAATAAACTGAAAATGTTTTTCATTTAAATTTTATACTTAAAAAATTAATACTTCGGAATCATACCGCGTATACCCATATCTACAGGAAATTCTCCGGCATCAGGTTGGTAATATCCATCGAATACCATTTCTTTCCACTCAAAGCTTTTATTGGTAGAAAGCGAAACTGTAATTACAACATCACTGGTTTCTGTTCCTGTAATCGTTAAAGGCATTGTTAAACCTCCCACTGTATTAAAAAACTCTCCTGTCACTAAACAACTTCCCGCAGGAATCGGTGAAGTGGCACTAATTGGATTAACAACGGTTGTACCTGCAGCTTTTCCATCGGCTGTATAACTAATGCTCGACATTTCAAATCCCCAATACCCTTGCTTGTAATTACCATTAATGCCTAAGCTGGCAGTTGGAGTCATCATCATGTTTTTAATTTTATATTGCGACATGTTGGTTTGAAACCCTACGAAAGAGGCAACTGTTCCCCATTGTGTTCCGGGTAATGAAGTAGATTTAAAAGCGATGTCATAATTCTGATACGCTAAAGAAACACGTAACCATTGATAACTTCCGGGTGTAATTTGACTGATTGGAACTTTATAGAAAATTTCTCCGTCGCCAACTTGTATCGACTGACAATAAATGATTGACGCACTCGGAGAATTCGCTGAGGTCAGTCCGCAGTTAGTTTCAGGTGCTCTATATAAAACTTGTCCGCCACCCACTTGTGTTGTGCTGTTTGGAGCAATTTCAATATAGTGCGCCGACATTTTATTAAACACAGGTGAAAAGGCTGCATTACCTGCAGGTATAGTTGAGGTTGCTCCAAAATTATCTAAGCGCGCTTGTGTAGAATCAAACTTGAATTTAAAAACAAGAAATGGTCCGGTTTGTGAAGTTGTAAATATTGTACTTGGTGAAGTACAAGAAGGAGGCGGACAATTACTGGTTGGTTCAGGAGTTGGTTCGGGTTCACTCTTGGTGTCTTTTTTACATGAGATAAGGGCCAAAGCCAAAATGGAAAACAAAAGAATTTTTTTCATTTTAAAAGTATAATTGAATAAACGTAAATTTAACCAAATTTTTTGATTATGCGATTAGTCATTCAGAGAGTAAGTAAAGCTTCCGTAACTATAAACGGAGCTATATATTCTTCCATTCAAAATGGCTTAATGGTTTTAGTGGGGATTGAAGATGCCGATGACGACAAAGACATAGAATGGTTAGTTCAGAAAATGGTGAACATGCGCATCTTTTCGGATCCAGAAGGTAAAATGAACTTAAGTGTGAAAGATGTGAGTGGTGATATTTTATTAGTAAGTCAGTTTACTTTACACGCCTCCACACAAAAAGGAAATCGACCTTCCTTTATTAAAGCGGCGCGACCTGAAAAAGCGATTCCGCTTTACGAAGCCTTCATTAAAAAAACAGAAACTGAATTAGGAAAAAAATGCGCAACCGGTGAATTCGGTGCCGACATGAAAGTAGAATTAATCAATGACGGGCCGGTGACTATCGTAATTGACAGTAAGAGTAAGGAGTAATTATCCTAAATACGCTTTTAATAATTTGCTTCTGGAACCATGTTTTAATCTGCGCACCGCTTTTTCTTTAATCTGACGCACGCGTTCACGTGTTAAATCAAATTTTTCGCCTATCTCTTCCAAAGAATGTGCATGGCCTCCACTCAATCCAAAATATAATCTAACTACGTCGGCTTCTCTTCCTGTTAAAGTAGATAAGGCGCGCTCAATTTCTTTACGCAAACTCTCGCCGATTAATTCCTTATCCGGACTAATCACACTTGGGTTTTCCAACAAATCATACATGGTACCGCCATCT
>CAYQDP010000398.1:0-3233 GCA_964416235.1 uncultured Flavobacteriaceae bacterium
TACCGCTAAAACTATTGATGAAGACGTGAAGAAGATGGTAGATGTAGCTTATGCACGCACTAAACAAATCTTAACTTTAAATAAAGAAAAACTGACAATTCTAGCTGAAAAATTATTAGAGAAGGAAGTTATCTTTAAAGAAGATTTAGAAGAGATTTTTGGTAAGCGTCCGTTTGATAAAAAGGAAGATGTATCTCCACAAGTAAAAACGATAGAGAACACTAATCCTGAGAATCCGCTAGCTTAAGAATTAGAATAAAGCAAAATAAAAAATCCCCGGTTATCAATCGGGGATTTTTTATTTATGCTTCGATAATTAATTTGTTGTGTTACTTGCTGTATTGGCTGGCTTTTCGTTTTTACCAATGGTATAGCTGATACTAAATGAAGGACCAAAACTACTAAGCGGGAAAGACATTCTGCTGCTTTTACTGGCGGAAACATTGTTAGGTTGACTGTTGATGTACGTATATTCATTAACGAATTCAACTTCCTTTTCTGATTTAGTCATTAATGGTAATTGATCAATTCCGTTTTCCGTTGATTTAGTAAGTTTTCCTTTTTTAGGAGCGAATTCCTGTACCAACACATCGAAGCAAAGTGACATAGAAAGAGCATTAGTTGCTCTGTAATTAATTCCTAACGCAGAATAAAACCCTAAAGAAAGTCCGCCATAGTATTCATATTCCATCTCAGAATTATTTGTAGTAGTGGTATAAGTAGAGTTATAAGGCGGATTTGGATTATAATATAGTCCGCTTTGAGTGTCTGTTGATTTACTAATTCCAATTATTTTTCCAAACCCCATTATCATACCCATGCTTATAATGGGTGATATTTTTTTTGCACCTATATAGCATGCGCCAATATTAACTCTCATCATTCTCGCTTTAAAATATGTTTCATCTTGAAATGTAGAAGGATAGATTCCTCCTGAGTTTGAATAATAGGTTGTTTTATCTTTTGAACCTATTAAATAACCAAAGCCTAGTTCGGCACCTATATTCCCTTTAAAAAGATATCTCACATTAATCCCTGCTTGATATCCATTACCAAAACAGAATTTTTTTGATTCATATGTAGTTGCTCCATTGTTTGAGCTGGAATTTCCGTATCCGAAAACGCCGTAAGTTCCTAGCATTTTAAAACCATATTTGTTATCAATGGAAACCGACAGTTGTGAAAAGGTGTGATTGCTGTATAAAAGCAATGTTAGGAATAATGGAATTATGTTTTTCATTTTTAAGGCTTTTGTTAGAACAAATATAGAACTATTGATTTCGATTTTACGTGTTTTTTCATTTAATGAACAAATTGGAGATGGTGCTTTATGTTTACAATCTTAAAACAATCAATTTTCAAATTATTTATAAGAAATAGAATAAACCGATGCTGTTTATGTTCTATTCACCAAACTTATAGGTAATTGAAATTGACGGGCCATAGCTGCTTAACGGTAATCCGATTTTAGAAGCCTTTAATGGCTCATCAACATTAGTAGAACTTTTATTATCTGTATATTCATTTAGGAAATCAATTTCCTTTTCCTGCTTGTTTTTTGAAGGTAATTGATCAACTCCGTCGATTGTGTATTTCACTAGTTTTGCGTGCTTAGGCGAATAATTTTGTAACACTACATCTAATAAGACGGCAACATCAATCTTATCGAATAAACTATACTTAAAACCTATTGCAGAATAAAAACCTATTGCAGCTCCTCCAAAGATTTCAGTTTTTTTAATGGTAGTACTTATGCTTGAAACAGCACTGGGTCCACCAAGAGTGCTGCCTGCAGTTGTACGATAGGTGAATTCTTCAAATACTTTTCCTAACCCTAAAACTCCACCCATTTTTATCACGGGCGCAAATGTTTTTTCACCAATGTAACTAAAAGCAAATTTTAGTCGAGTAAATCGAGCAGAATATACATCTATAACTTCATAGTTAAGTGTGCTTGAACCTGAACTGGCTATATAATTATAGTTATACTCAGATGCAGATCCAAGTAAATAGCCTGCGCCTAATTCCACACCAAAGTTTTCTTGCAAAGTATAATTTGCTAATACACCAACCTGATAACCATTACCTAAACAAAACTTCCTGGAGATATAAGTATTATCGAAATTAGTTTCAGTTTCGTCCACAAAAAAACCTTTAGTGTCATAAGAACCCGGAATTCTTAAGCCGTATTTATTTTCAATTGAAACAGAAAGCTGTGAATAGGATAGGTATGCAGTAAGACAAAATGCAAGTAGTAGTTTAAGTTTCATAAAATAATTGTAAATAAAAAACCCCGCATTAAGCGGGGCTCAAAGTGTTATTGAATTGGTGGAGGAACATTATTAAATAATGCCGCTAATTCAGGCTGCGTTTCCGCAGCAAGCCATCCGGCCATGCCTGCTTTCCAAACTAAACTTTGTTTGGTTAATTGTCCTTGCTGAGCCATTGCTTGCAATTGTTGCAAATTAAACGGACCTGTTTGCTGACCGTTTACCGCCACATGAAATTGTACAACTGGTGGAGGTGTAATAGGAGGAGGAGTGTTAGTATTGTTTAATCCTTGTTGCGCGTTAAACTGATTATTTTGATACATGTTGCCCATTTGATTACCCATACCAAAGCCCATACCTGCACCAATGCCTGCCCCCATGATACCACCGTTAGAATTCTCGGCAGCCTTTTCCATACTCACACCGGCCTGGAACTGATTAAATGCGCCCAGATTACCAACAATGCCCATACTACTGCGTTTGTCAAGCATAGCTTCCACTTCAGCAGGTAAAGAAATGTTTTCAATTAAGAATTTTGTTAACTCTAAACCAATTTCGTTAAACTCAGGTTTAATTTTTTCGTGAATGATTTTAGAAACTTCATCATAATTGCTCGCCATGTCAAGCACCGGAATTTTACTTTCGGCAATGGCATCCATTCCGCGTGATACAGCTAAATTGCGTAATTGCTCATTGATTTCATCTACGGTAAATTCAGCATTGGTAGATGCTATCTCTTTATAAAACTTAACAGCATCATTTAATTTAAAAGCATAAGAACCAAAAGCGCGTATTCTTAACGGACCAAATTCAGCATCACGTAACATAACTGGGTTTTTAGTGCCCCATTTCTGATTGGTGAATTGCTTAGTGTTAAAGAAAAATACATCCGCTTTAAATGGAGAGTTAAAACCATACTTCCAACCTTTTAAAGTGGTAAGTATCGGCATGTTTTGGGTGGTT
>CAYQDP010000399.1:0-3226 GCA_964416235.1 uncultured Flavobacteriaceae bacterium
CTAGAGGTACTAAGCAAGCTTTAAAAACACTACACTTTTCAGCTAAGGTAATACACTTGGTAAAAATAATGATACACTTATACATGCGGTTTATCGCGGCAAAGAGTTATTGGTATTTTTAAACTGTGGAACGTCTGCTAATTATCGATGATATCAACTGCAAAAAAGAAGTTGAACAGTTTCTGAAAAAACATGATTCTTCAATTAAGCTTAATTCAGTTGCTATCAATCATCTTGTTCAGGTAGGCGATACCAAAAGAATTCTAATTAATACCGCCAGCACCGTTTATCTAATCAATGTAAATGAAATTATCAGATGTCAGAGTAACCGAAATTATACTGAGTTATACTTAACAAAGGGAAGGAGGCTTACTGTATCTAAGCCTTTGAAAAACTTTGAGCAGTTAAAATCGATGAGAGATTTTGTTAGAGTGCATCTTTCTCATTTCGTTAATGTGAATTACATTGATCGGTTGATAAAAACCGGGAGTGGTACTTTAGTATTAACAGATGGCACCAAATTACCGGTTAGCGTTAGGCGAAAGGATAACTGGATGGATAAATTAGAAATAGTATAATACTGAATATTAATTATTATAGAGTATGAAAAACGCAATTAGAATAATTGTCTTAAGCTTAAGTTGTTTACTAACAATTAAGGCACAAACACCCAATTTTCAATGGGCTAAGCAGCTTGGTGGAACCAATTTTGACAGACCTGAATGTATTTCTTCTGATGGAGTAGGTAATGTATATACAGCCGGAAACTTTTTCGGTATCTCTGATTTTGATCCCGGCGCAGGTGTTTACACATTAACCTGCAGTTCCACAGCGAATGATGGATTTGTGAGTAAACTCGACCCTAATGGAAATTTTGTTTGGGCAAAACAACTGCGAACTATTGGAAATAGTCAGGCTTCCATATTTGCAATAACAATTGATGCTTCAGGAAATATTATAACTACTGGGCAATTTTCGGGTAGCGTAGATTTTGATCCAGGTGTTGGAACATTTAGTATTACATCCATTATGATGGATATTTTTGTTTGGAAAATTGATGCTAACGGTAATTTTATTTGGGCGAAACAATTTGGTGGTTCAACAGTTTCTTCTACGGCCATTGAAGGTGAAGGAATTGTAACCGATAATACAGGTAATGTATACACCACCGGTAGATATAATCAAACTGTTGATTTTGATCCGGGGCCAGGAACTTATACACTGATGGCTAACGGTTTTTCTAACATTTTTATAAGTAAACTGGATGCTTCCGGTAATTTTATTTGGGCTAAGAGTATTGGAGGAACAATTGGAGACATGGCGAGAGCAATAGATATTGATGCATCAAATAATATTTACACAACAGGATTTTTTAATGGAACCGTGGATTTTGATCCAAACATAGGAACATATACCGTGGTTTCTAGTGGAGGCTCCCAAGATGCTTATGTTAATAAATTGGATGCTAATGGAAATTTTGTTTGGGTTAAAACATTTGATGGCCCAACAGGATCGGATGTTGGTACATCTATTGTTGTTGATCCAACCGGATTTGTTTACACGTCAGGTGACTATAGAAATACTGTTGATTTTGATCCGGGCAGTTCTATATTTAATGTTACATCAGTTGGTTTCAGAGACGTATTTATAACAAAGCTAGATTTGAATGGACAGTTTGTTTGGGCTAAATCGATCGGAAGCAATTCAGATGATAATTGTTATGACATTAGTAAAGATCCGTCTGGAAATATTTTTACTACCGGTCAATTTCAAGGCACCATGGATTTTGACCCAGGAGTTGGAACATATACAATCAGTAGTTTAGGATCAACAGATATATTTTTATCTGGTTTAACATCTTCCGGAAATATCTATATCGCGGCTGCGTTCGGTGGCACGGGAGGTGAGAGAGGTGAAGGTGTTGCAGCTAATTCTACAAATATTTATTTAACCGGATTTTTCACCACTTCAAC
This sequence comes from uncultured Flavobacteriaceae bacterium, assembly GCA_964416235.1. Classification (GTDB taxonomy): domain Bacteria; phylum Bacteroidota; class Bacteroidia; order B-17B0; family Aurantibacillaceae; genus JAHEYG01. The sequence continues at coordinate 1,974 of CAYQDP010000399.1, forward strand.
TGATTTTAATCCAGGTCCTGGAACTTTCACTCTCGCCGCATCAGGGTCTAATGATGATGTAGCTGTTGTAAAACTTAGTAATTGTTCAGGAGTTCCTAATCAACCTTCTTCAATTGCCGGATTAAACAACCTTTGTATTGGGTCAGGAGTAACTAACTATAGTGTTGCAAGTGTTTCAGGTGCCTCTTCCTATTCATGGTCTCTTCCTTCAGGCTGGAGCGGATCCAGTACAACAAACACTATTAGTGCTACCACAGGTACAGCCAGTGGAAATATTTCTGTTACCGCAAGTAACGCATGTGGTACAAGTTCAGCTTCTGTTTTAAATGTTACAGTAAATCCTCTCCCAACTATTACGGCTTCTTCAAGTAGCAGTATTATTTGTGGCCCTCCCGGACAACAAACTGCAACGCTTACAGTAAGTGGCGCATCAACTTATACTTGGAATCCGGGTGGTATAGGAGCATCCATAGCCGTTTCCCCATCTGTTACTTCAACGTATACTGTAACAGGTACGAGTGCAAATGGTTGTAATAGTACTACAGTGTTAACTCAAAGTGTTTCAGCTTGTACAAATGTGATTCAACTGACAGAAAGTAGTTCGGGATTACAGGTATATCCCAATCCGTTTAGTTCAATTGTAAACATACAACTCAATTCAGAAGTATTACCATGTGAAATGAAAGTGTATAATGTAATTGGAGAATTAGTATACAAAGAAATGATTGAAAAAGAAAAAGTGGAAGTTGATTTACATCAACTTAGTCCAGGGATCTATTTCATAAAAACAACAATTATAAACAAGATTATTAAAAATTAAGACAATGAAAAAACTATTTTCAATTTTATGCTCACTACTAGTTATGAGTTCCTTTTCGCAAACGCCGTCATGGGGATGGGCTAGGAGTGCCGGAAGTAGTGATACTGATCAGGCTTTTAGTATTGCAACAGATGCTGCCGGGAATGTGTATATCACTGGCTGGTTTATTAGTCCAACCATTATGTTTGGATCAACTACACTTGTGAATGCAGTATCTACAAGTTTTTACGGTGATGTTTTTGTTGTGAAATATGATTCTAATGGAAATGTGGTATGGGCAAGGCGTGCCGGTGGATCTACGGCGGATTGCGGCTCAGGAATTACCGTAGATGCTGCCGGAAATATATTGGTTACAGGTTGGTTTAATAGTAGCATCATTACATTTGGTAGTACCACATTAAACAACTCGGCAGCACGTAATCATTTTGTTGTG
>CAYQDP010000400.1:0-3217 GCA_964416235.1 uncultured Flavobacteriaceae bacterium
CCGGTTAAAAAAGATGCGCAGAAATCAGAAAGTGGTCAGTATCAAAATTCCATTTTCATCTCAAAGGTTGTGAATGGTTCTTATGCAGAAGCATCCGTAATTGGAGAACCCATTTGTGAAGGAAATACAGGTGAGGAAGTTATTGGAATGAATGGAAAAGGCGATGTATTGTTGATTTACAAATCTGATAAAAGCGGTAAAGGAAGAATTTACATTACAAAAATGAATGCTCAAGGATATTTTTCAAAGCCTGAACTTTTACCGGAGCCAATTAACGGACAAGGCGATGAAATTGCAGCTTGTATTTCGGCCGATGGAAATGAAGTTTATTTCGCAAGTGACAGAAAAGGAGGATTTGGCGGAACTGATATTTATGTGTGCCGTAGATTACCAAACGGTAAATGGAGCGACATTAAAAACTGTGGGGTAGGAGTAAATACACCAATGAATGAGGATTTTCCTAATTTATCTCCTGATGGAAAAACACTTTATTTTAGTTCTAAAGGCCATGCGAGCATGGGTGGTTACGATATTTTTAAAGCAAGTTGGGATGAAGAATCAAAACGTTTTATGAATCCAAGAAATTTAGGATACCCTATTAACACCTCTTATGATGATATGAATTTCCGTATCTCTAAATCCGGTAAATATGGTTATTTAGCTTCTGTAAGAGGAGGGGGAACAGGAGATAATGATATTTACCGCGTATCATTTAATGATGCAGATGTAGATTATACAGTTGTAATCGGACAACTCACATCGAAGGATAAATCAGAAATCAATTACCGTGATGTTTTTATGACCGTGAATGATATGGTAACCAATGAAGCGGTGGGTAACTATATGCCTAATCCCGCAAACGGACGATGCATTATTATTTTACCTCCCGGAAAATATAATTTAAATGTGGAAGCTCCGGGTTTTCAAAATTTAACTTTGCCTATTCAGATTTACGATAAATCATCTTATCAATCACAAAAAAATTTATTAATCGAACTTAAAAAATAAGAATCATGGTACACAACATGTCACAAACCAATTCTCTGTTCACTCGTTACATTAACGAAATCAGAGATAAAGAAATTCAGAAAGATTCGATGCGTTTTCGTCGCAATTTGGAGAGAATGGGTGAGATTTACGCGTATGAAATTTCTAAAACATTGCAGTATGTTCCTTGCGAAACAACTACGCCGCTTGGTGTTGCTGAATCGTTTGAGTTGAAGGAAGAGCCTATTATTGCTACCATTTTGCGTGCAGGTTTGCCTCTTCATTTTGGTATTTTGAATTTTTTCGACAGAGCAGAAAATGCATTTATCAGCGCTTACCGCAAACATCATAAAGATAATTCGTTTGAAATTGCACTCGAATATGTTGCTGCTCCCGATATAAACGATAAAGTACTTATTCTTTGTGATCCAATGTTAGCAACAGGTTCATCCATGACTTTAACCTATAAACAACTTCTATTACGCGGTAAACCAAAGCACACGCATTTGGTTTCACTGATTGCGAGTAAGCAAGGCGTTGATTATGTAAAAACGCATATGCCGGATAATAACTATACCCTTTGGTGTGGTGCTATTGACGAAGAATTAACAGCGCACGCGTATATCGTTCCTGGCTTGGGAGATGCAGGAGATTTAGCATTTGGAAATAAGTTGTAATAAATGCTAGCGCATAAAACTCTACCGATTAAAAAAGAACTGTTCAGCAGTTTGATGTATGATTATTTAAGTCGCTATGAAGGACTAAAGGAATTTTATTCTTTTTATCCAGATAAAGACGGCTTTAAAAATGCTATTCAGCAAATAGCTTCTTACACATGCGATCGTGGTTTATTGGTATCTGAAATAAAAAAACAAAATGAGTTAGTATCGAATACTTCTGAAAAGTCAAAAGCTAATTTAGAATTACTACTCAACGAAAATACTTATACCATCACCACCGGTCATCAATTGTGTTTGTTTACCGGTCCGCTTTATTTCATTTATAAAATTTTTTCGGTTATTAATCTGGCCGAAAAACTGAAGACAGAATTTCCTGCCTGCAATTTTGTTCCTGTATATTGGATGGCTTCGGAAGATCATGATTTTGCTGAGGTGAATCATTTAACTGTTTATGGAAAGAAACTGGAGTGGAATTCAGATGAAAAAGGGGCCGTGGGTGATTTTTCCACAGCAGGACTAAAAGAAGTGGTTGTGCAGCTGAAAGAAATTCTTGGTGATAGCGTAAATGCCTCCCGATTAATTCAATTGTTTGAAGAAGCCTATTTAAAACACACCAATCTGGCATTGGCCACGCGTTTTTTGGTGAATGAACTTTTTGGCAATTACGGTTTGATTGTTTTGGATGGTAACAGTGCGGATTTAAAGAGAAGTTTTGCCACTTTTTTTGAAAAGGATATTTTCGAAAATATCCCATTTCAGAAGGTTGATTCCAGTATAAAGAAATTAACACAAAGCAAGTATGAAGCGCAGGTGAACCCCCGCGAAATCAATTGTTTTTATATGGAAAATGGGCTTCGGGCCCGTATAGAAAAGTCAGAAAACTCATATAAAGTAATTGATACTTCACTTACATTTTCGGAGGCTCAGCTTAAAGACTTGATTTTCAAATCTCCCGAAAAAATCAGTCCGAATGTGGTTTTACGTCCTTGTTATCAGCAGTATATTTTGCCCAATTTATCTTATGTGGGCGGACCCGGAGAGTTGGCCTATTGGTTAGAGTACAAAGAAATGTTTGAGGCATTAGGACTGTTTTTTCCGGTGTTAACACCTCGAAAATTTGTTACTATTTTGGATATAAATTCATTGAATAAATTAAGTAAATTAGGGTTGGAAATGGAGAATATCATGGAAAACGAACAAGAGATGATTAAGTTGTATTTAGAGAAAAGCAACAAATCTTTTAACCTGGAGGAGTATAAAAAATCAATTGAAAATTTATTTCAGAGCATCTCATCTGAAATGAATAAGATTGATAAAACTTTGGTTTCATCGGCAGAAGCTGAGAAACAAAAAAACCTGAATTCATTGTCTGTATTAGAGCAAAAGGCAACGCGTGCGATAAAGGCAAAATCCGACACTGAAGTGAATCAAATCAAAAACATCAAATCAAAATTATATCCGAACGGCGTTCCTCAAGAGCGTGTAGAAAACTTCGCGGCTCATTATGCAAAATGGGGCGATGATTTTATGAATGTGCTAAAGGATAAATT
>CAYQDP010000401.1:0-3210 GCA_964416235.1 uncultured Flavobacteriaceae bacterium
GAGCCATCGTATCATGGCATAAATGAAGTGTGATAATGAATGAAAGAAAGAGTTTTATTTTATTCATAGTTTTTATTTTGGTTGTGTAAAGATACCTTGTATGTTTCTATCACTTAAACCAAATGCTTTTATAAGTTACGTTAAAAATTGTAAGCTTAAGTTGTGTTTGTGTTTATAAAGTGTTGTTAATTAATAAAATAAGTGTTTATATTTGTTCTTAGGAATCCTATAAGTTACGCATGAAAACACCTTCTACTGAGTTGTTTGACTTAATAAAAAGTCTTGGTGCCGGCGAGGCTAACGAATTTATTCGAAGTTGCAATTTAGATAAATCGCAAAAGGAAGCTGATTACCTTTTATTGTTTAAAGCCTATTTGAATAGTAAAGTTCTTGACGAGACAAAAATAAGAGGCTCGCTTAAAATAAAAAACTTTAAAAGAGTTAAACATTATTTACAAAGTACCTTGCTTAGTTTTTTGGCAACCCGTGAAGGTTATAGCATCGAAAAAGAAATTGTGAATATGATTAGCGTTGGTAATTTATTAATGGACCGAAGCCTTTTTTTGCAAGCACTAAATATTTTTGAACGTGCAAAGAAAAAAGCCATACATTTTGAATTGAATTATCATATTTTAATTATTGAAGAGAAATTATTTCATCTTAATAGTCACCTTAATAATAAGACTTATGTAGATTCAGTGTTTTCTGGAACAAGAGAGAGAAGCATCGAGGGTGCTTTGTCGGCAATAAGAATTGAAGAAGAGTATCGCATAAGTTTATTAAAACGCTGGAAATTTTATCAAGAACATGGAACAATGGTTCGTGATAAGAAAATAAGTGCAAAGCTAATTAGTGTATTAGAGCCATATGTTAAAAAGGGAGAAGAATATCCACCAACCATTGCGGCAAAGCACGATTATTATGTGGCCGCAGCTTTTTATTATCAAGAGAAAAAGCAAATTGCGAAAGCTATCGAATGTCTTGAAAAGTCTGCTACATTAGCTGAGAAACATCCTCGCGAAATGGTAGGCGTAGTGCCACCATTAATTGTTGCGCTTAACAACCTCATTTTTATTTATGCAAAGTATTTGATGTTGGATGATTTAAGAGTAACATTAAATCGAGTATACGAGGGATTGTCTGCAAAAATGGTTTACCGAAAAGTGGGACTTGTTTCTTTGATGGCCTACGAGTCGTATTATTGCAAATTTGTACCGGATTACGGACTTAGAAGAAAAAGAATTAAATGGATAGAGGAAGAGTATGTTGGACTTTTGGGAAGTCAGCGTATGTTGCGTCATATTCAAACAGGAATGAATTTGTCGGTTTGTTATTTCTGTGAGGGTAAATTTAAAAGGGCATTAGAGTTTATAAATGAAATAGAAAGTCATCCTGAGCATCTGGGTTTCCCATCAATGATGGGAGTAATTAAAGTGTATAAATTGGTATTGTATTATGAAATGAAAAAGTACGATCTGTTGTCTTATCTTTTCAGAAGTACCTATCGCTATTTGTTGAAAAATGAAACATACAAGGGATTTGAAAAAATTGTTTTGAAAACCTTGAATAAAATGGTGGAGGCCCATTCCGAGAGGGGACAAGCTCTTGTTTTACAAAATGCATATAAAGAATTACTATACTTGAAGAAAGATGAATTTGAGAATGCCGTGTTTTTAGCTTTTAATTTCATCGGATGGATAAAATGCAAAATGGAAAAAGCAAACTTCAAGTATTTGATGACACAAAGTTAAAGCTAAAACCGGGAACTTATCATTATAAATTCTTCAGCCACATCAAAGCCTCTTCCTTATTGGAGAAACTTCGGGTAGTAACTTTTGGTTTATTCATTTTCATGAAGAAATTCATGAGCAACTTTTTTGCAATGTTATCAACTAAAACCGCAATGGCTAAGCTGTAACGTGTGCCTTCATCAGTTGTTGCAAATTTTCCGGCTTCCTTGCTAAGATGTAAAAAATCATGCGGCTGAAATAATAGAGGCATCTTTTTACCGTTACCTAATTCGGCAACAACTCTCTGCATTTCTTTCAGATGAAAAACTTCAATAGTTTCAATGGAAGAGTCCCAGGAAATTTCAACAATACCATAATGGTTCAATACAGCCCCTAAAATACCGGGCGTTACGATTTCCTTTAATATAGAATTATCTTTTACCAATTTCTTAACTCGCATTAACGAATGAGTGAAGATAAAAAAAATATCGCCTGAAGAAGGGAAATCAGCAAGGAATCGAATGTGGTAACACCTATAATTATTCTCTGTATTATTGTGGAATCTGCTCCGTAAGAACAGTGTTTCCTTTCTTGTCATAATAGGTACAGGTAAAGTTTGTTAGATCTACTTTCCATTTTTCTATACCTGATTTAGCAGCATCGTTACGGAATGTTATGTAATCTGTTTTTCCTTGCTGATGCGCTTTTAAATCTGCTTTAAATTGTTCGGAATTACATAATTCATTAATGCTTATTTCGGAAAATTTTGCAGGCATGCTTGCTTTAAAATTGTTAGCGCCATAAAAATCAGCGCGACTGTCATTCGCAAAGGTTTCGTAATGGGTGACCCCTAAATATTTTATTTCTTTAATGTAATTCGGGAAATCTGCTCCTGATTTTACTTTGGCATGCGCCTCTGCTATTTGTTGAATCGTAAAACTCATATTATTTGATTTATTTTTTCTTGTTATACTTATTATTTTTCCATTGATTCTTTTTTTCTCGGCAATCTTTCATCAATAATCCAAAACGCCTTTCTTGTGTTTGTTTTTGCTTAGCGCTCATCACCCAATTGATTGAAAGTTTACGATAGGAGGGAGCCAGCGATTGAAAATAATTCCAAATTTCTTTATCCGCTTTAAGCTGCTTTGTGAATTCTTTACTCAGCTTCATTGCTTCGTTTTCAAACGTATAAACTTTTGTTTTGTGTTCTTTCTTCTTTTTGAAAACCGCAAGTCCCGCTTCATGCATCAAGCCCTGTTTTTTTAGCGCGGTTACTTTTTTAATATTGATGCCACTCCAAATGCTATTGGGATTTCGGGGCGTAAAGCGTATGCAATAACTTTTTTCATCAATAGTTCTTCGTATCCCGTCAATCCAACCGAAACAAAGTGCCTGATCAACCGACTCGCTCCAATTCATGCTAGGTTTACCGCTGCCCACTTTGTAATAACCAACAATGAGTTCTGTTTTCTTAGCA
>CAYQDP010000402.1:0-3191 GCA_964416235.1 uncultured Flavobacteriaceae bacterium
TGGCTCATTGTATATCTAAAAACCTTAATTAAACTTTTTCTGTTTTACCTTTTGATTTTGCAATTACATCAGCTGCAATGTTAGCTGGTGCTTCAGCGTAGTGAGAAAACTCCATTGTTGAAGTAGCACGACCTGAAGTTAATGTACGTAATTGAGTTACGTAACCAAACATTTCAGAAAGTGGAACTTTAGCTTTGATAACTTGAGCATTACCTCTAGTATCCATACCTTCAATTTGTCCGCGACGACGGTTTAAGTCACCTACAACATCACCCATGTTTTGCTCTGGAGTAATTACTTCAATCTTCATGATTGGCTCTAATAACACCGGCTTACATTTTCCTAATGCTTCGCGGAATGCGTTACGCGCACAAATCTCAAATGATAATGCATCAGAGTCAACCGCGTGGTAAGAACCGTCAGTTAAAACAACTTTCAATCCTACTAACGGATATCCTGCTAATACACCATTATTTAATGAAGCTTTAAATCCTTTTTCAACTGCAGGGATAAATTCGCGAGGAATGTTACCACCTGTAATTTCATTTACGAATTGTAAAACTGATTTAGAATTATCGAAGTCTGCGTCAACAGGACCTAATTCAACTTTAATATCAGCGAATTTACCACGACCACCTGTTTGTTTTTTGTAAACCTCACGGTGTTCAACAGTTCCTGTTACAGCTTCTTTGTATGCTACTTGAGGAGCACCTTGGTTAACCTCAACTTTAAATTCGCGACGTAAACGGTCAACGATAATTTCTAAGTGAAGCTCGCCCATACCGCTGATGATAGTTTGTCCTGAATCTTCATCGGTTTTAACACGGAAAGTTGGATCCTCTTCAGCTAATTTATTTAAAGCAACACCTAAACGGTCTAAGTCACCTTGAGTTTTAGGCTCAATAGCAACACCGATTACCGGCTCTGGGAAGTTCATCGCTTCTAACACGATTGGATTCTTCTCATCACATAAAGTATCACCTGTTTTAATATCCTTGAAACCAACTGCTGCACCAATATCACCTGCTTCGATAAACTCGATTGGGTTTTGCTTGTTAGCATGCATTTGGAAGATACGAGAAATACGCTCTTTATTGCCTGAACGTGTATTTAACACGTAAGAACCTGCATCTAAGCGTCCGGAATAAGCACGGAAGAAACAAAGACGACCTACGAATGGGTCAGTTGCAATTTTAAATGCTAAAGCAGTGAAAGGATCTTTTGCATCCGGTTTACGGATTACCTCTTCACCTGTATCAGGATTTGTACCTTTAATATTTTCCTTATCTAATGGAGAAGGCATTAATTCCATTACTAAGTCTAACATGGTTTGAACACCTTTGTTTTTGAAAGATGAACCACAAACCATTGGAACGATTTTGTTAGCTACGCAAGCTTTACGTAAAGCATCTAAAACTTCGCGCTCAGTGATTGTATCCGGAGCATCGAAGAATTTCTCCATGATTTTATCATCGAATTCAGAAACTGCTTCAAGCATTTTCTCTCTCCAATGATTTACTTCATCCACCATATCAGCAGGAATTGGAACAACTTCATAAGTCATACCTTTATCTGCCTCATTCCAAACCATTCCACGGTTGTTGATTAAGTCAACTACACCTTTGAAATTGTCTTCAGAACCGATTGGTAATTGTAATGGAACAGCATTACCACCTAAAATTTCCTTGGTTTGCTTAACTACGTTTAAGAAGTCAGCACCTTGGCGATCCATTTTATTTACGAAACCGATACGAGGAACATTATAACCGTCAGCTACACGCCAGTTAGTTTCTGATTGAGGTTCAACACCGTCAACTGCAGAAAACAAGAACACTAATCCGTCTAAGATACGTAATGAACGGTTCACCTCAACAGTAAAGTCAACGTGACCCGGAGTATCGATAATGTTAATTTTGTATTTGTCGCCCCTGTAATTCCAGAAACAAGTTGTAGCAGCAGAGGTAATAGTGATACCACGCTCTTGCTCCTGAACCATCCAGTCCATTGTTGCAGCTCCATCGTGTACCTCACCAATTTTGTGGTTTACACCTGTATAGTAGAGGATACGCTCGGTTGTTGTTGTTTTACCGGCATCAATGTGGGCTGCAATACCAATATTTCTTGTATATTTTAAATCGCTCATTTTTTATTAGAATCTGAAGTGTGAGAATGCTTTGTTGGCTTCTGCCATTTTGTGAGTATCTTCTTTCTTTTTGAAAGCTGCGCCTTCTTCCTTAGAAGCAGCAACAATTTCACCTGCTAATTTCTGAGCCATTGATTTTTCGTTACGCTTACGAGAGTAAGAGATTAACCATTTCATAGCCATAGAAATTTTACGGTCAGGACGGATTTCAGAAGGAATTTGGAAAGTTGCACCACCTACACGACGTGAACGAACCTCAACCTGAGGAGTTACGTTAGCGATAGCTTTTTTCCATACTTCTAAACCATCTTCGCTTGTACGCTTAGCAACGATACCAATAGCTTCGTGGAAAATTTTAGAAGCGGTATTCTTTTTACCATCGTACATTAAGTTATTTAAAAAGCGGGTTACCATGATATCATTAAAGATTGGATCAGGTAACAATACTCTTTTTTTAGCTTTTGACTTTCTCATCTTATTATAGTCTTTTACTTAAATATTATTTTTTTCCTTTTGCAGCAGGAGCAGCAGCACCTGCTTTAGGACGCTTAGTTCCGTATTTAGAACGTTGTTGTTTACGTCCTTCTACACCTGCAGTATCTAAAGTACCACGTACAATATGGTAACGTACACCCGGTAAATCTTTCACACGACCACCACGCACTAACACGATACTGTGCTCTTGTAAGTTGTGGCCTTCACCCGGAATATAAGCAATTACCTCTTGCTTATTGGTTAAACGTACCTTAGCTACTTTACGCATAGCTGAGTTTGGCTTCTTAGGAGTTGTAGTGTACACACGAGTACAAACCCCACGACGCTGCGGACAAGAATCCAATGCAGCTGACTTGCTCTTGTTAGGTGCCTTATGGCGACCCTTTCTTACTAATTGTTGTATTGTTGGCATTTTAAAACCTTTATTTTCTTCTTAATTTCATTGGGGAAAATACCCCTCCCTAAAATTAGGGACGGCAAAGATAGATAATAAATTGAATGTGACAATATAAATTCAAGAATATTTTACCTAAAAATCTGAAATAATTTTAGA
>CAYQDP010000403.1:0-3190 GCA_964416235.1 uncultured Flavobacteriaceae bacterium
ATTTTATTCCAATCATCAACACATCATCTGTTTGTTCTTCTTGCTGTTTCCAGTTATTGAAAGAGTATTCTAAAAACGCCTCTTGCTCTTCTATCGGCATTTCAAAAGCAGTTTTTAGCAATTCCTTAAAATTAACTCTGTTCATTTTTTTGCCTCGCAAACCACCAAACTGATCGGCAAAGCCATCACTTCCCAAGTATATACAGGTGCCTTTGTCGTAATGAATGATTGCTTTTTCAAAGTTCTTCTTTACTTCCGGATAAAACCCAAGCGGATATCGACTGCCTCTTATTTCTTTAACGCCCGATATATCGGATATAAAGAGCGGCCGCAAAGCACCGGAGAACTGAAGTTCATTTCTTGATTTATCAATTCTGATTAACGCAACATCCATACCATCATTAAAAGATTCGGTTTGATTTTTATTGATGGCCTTTTCTAACTCCTCATCTAAAGCGTAAAGAATTTTATCGGTTTCCATTTCCTTCCTGTTAAGAAAAACTTCTTTAAATATCGAGTTAGCAACCATGCTCATCATCGCGCCGGGCACACCATGTCCGGTGCAGTCTACTGCTGCTACATATTTATAAGTTTCGTTTTCATAAAACCAATAAAAATCACCGCTCACTATGTCTTTTGGTTTGTATAACAAAAATGATTCTTCAAGAATGCTTTTTACAGATTCTTTACTTTGAAGTATAGATTCCTGAATACGTTTTGCGTAACGTATACTGTCGGTTATATCTTTATTTTGTTCTGATAAGCGTTTGTTGCTCTCTATTAATCGCTTTTCATTCAGTTTTTTTTCTGTTATATCATAACCAATACCAACTAACTGCTCCTCGTTTAATACAGAAACATTCCAGTTAATCCATTTTTGTCCGCCTTGCGATGTTTTAAGTAAGTGCTCAAAGGTTTGCACACCACTATTACGATTCTTGAAAATGGATTGTAGTTTTCTTTTCACTTCAATACCTTCAGGTTTCGAAAAGCGGGTGGCAACCCACCAATTGTTACCTAATAAATCATCGGGTTCGTAGCCCAAAAGCTGGCGAGCCGATTTACTTACATAATCCACACTCCCGTCGTTATTCAAAACAACTATGAGAGTATTTAATTTATCCAGGATTTGCTCCTGTATGTCAAGCGCTACCATGTGAATGGATTTTTAGGGGTTTGTAAAATGATTAAAAGAAAAAGGACAATAGATTAACACATACAGAACGCCATAATGGAATAATTCGGCGTAATGCTATTAATAAGAATAATATTTGTGTTAAATGTCATTTTGATGCAACAAATGTAGAGGCTTTTTTGATGATTGCAAAAAAATAAGTGAAATTTGATACCGAATGAGCAAGCATGATATTAGAAATAAGGCGGATATTGAGTTAATGATGCGAACTTTTTACGGATCATTACTCACCAATGACACCATAAATCCTGTGTTTGCGCATACTGATTTTGAAGCGCATATGCCTCATATGATTGCGTTTTGGAGTTTTGTTTTATTGGATGAGGAAGGATATAAAACCAATGTATTCGAAAAGCATGTTCATCTTGATATCAAGCAAGAGCATTTCGCCATCTGGCTACATCACTTCATGAAAACTGTAGACGATTTATTTGAAGGCGAGAAAGCCGGTTTAGCCAAACAGCGCGCGCAAACAATTGCTTACACTTTTGAAATGAAACTAAAGCAGATGGGTAGAATCTGATTAGTGCAATACCGAACCAATTAAACTGATAAATTCTTTACGCGTGGTATCCTTTAAAAATTCACCCGTAAAAGCAGAGGTGGTGGTAACACTGTTTTGTTTTTGTACACCGCGCATTTGCATGCACAAGTGACTGCACTCCATAACTACGGCTACACCTAAAGGTTTTAAAGTATCCTGAATGCAATCGCGAATTTCGTTAGTTAAACGCTCCTGTACTTGTAAGCGACGTGCAAAAGCATCTACAACGCGCGGTAATTTACTTAGCCCAACAATATATCCGTTTGGTATATAGGCAATATGAACTTTACCAAAAAAGGGTAATAAATGATGTTCACACAAACTGTAAACCTCAATGTCTTTTACAATCACCATCTGACTGTAATCTTCTTTAAACATGGCAGAGCGTAAAATCTCTGCCGGATTTAAATCATAACCATGGGTTAAATATTGCATGGCCTTCGCTGCGCGAACCGGTGTTTTTAATAAACCATCACGTGTAGAATCTTCACCTACATCACTGAGTATGTTTTTATACATATCGGAAATAGAATCAATCAGTTTATCGTTATACTGATCTACCTTTTTATATCCGGTTGCGTCTAATTCAAATTCTTCGTTAAGCATTATTTACCTCCAAAATATTCAACATAATTATTTTCTGTTTCGCGTAATTTCACACAATGTAATTCGGCACCCATCAACGCGATTTTTGGTTTTAATATATCCCAAATAAAAATAGCCAAATTTTCAGTAGAAGGTAAGATATTTAACAAACCTTCTACATCCATGTTTAAATTTTTGTGATCCAATAATTCTGTAATCTCCACTTTTATCAAATCACCCAAATCTTTTAAGTTAACAACAAAGCCGGTCTCTTTGTTCACTTCGCCTTTAATAGTTACTTCCAACTCATAATTATGACCATGCCAGTTTTTATTGGCGCATTTACCAAATACTTCAAAATTTTTGGCTTCAGTCCAGCCATTGTTATATAGTTTATGAGCCGCGTTAAAGTGCTCCTTGCGGGTAATGTAAATCATGCTGCAAATTTACGTATTATACTTAACTTTACCGTATGCCAAAAATTCTCATAGTTGCCGCTACCAAAGCAGAGGTGGAACCTATCCTGAACTATTATAACATAAATGTTGTAGGCGAGGGTTTGTTTATGGCTGAGAGCGGAGATGATATTTCAGCTTTAATAACGGGTGTGGGGATGGTAAATACTGCATTTTATATGGGAAGGTATTCTCATAATGCCTTTGATTATGTCATTAATTTGGGAATTGCCGGCGCATTTAACCAAACTATTAAGCTGGGTGAAGTTGTAAATGTAACAGCAGATACACTATCTGAAATGGGTGCCGAAGATGGCGATGATTTTATAAAATATCCGGATTTAAATTTAGGGGGTACCAATTCTTATGTAAATGAATCGAATCTTAACAATATTCACCTCTCACGATTAA
>CAYQDP010000404.1:0-3188 GCA_964416235.1 uncultured Flavobacteriaceae bacterium
CAGTTTCAACAGCAAGTGTTTTAAACTTACCTACGCTTTCATTATCAAGTTCATCAACTCTTATTTGTGTTGGACAAACAGCAACTTTAAGCGTTAACGGTGCTACAAGCTATACTTGGAACACTTCCGCAACTACAAATAGTATCATTATTACACCATCAACTACCACAACATATTCAGTAGTTGGCTATGACTCTAACGGATGTAGCAGCACAGATACGATTAGCCAAAGTGTTAGTTTATGTACACAAATAAAAGATTACAGTTCTTTCAACCAAATAAATTACTCACCTATTCCTGCTTCAGATAATCTTTCAATCACAGTTGCTAATCTAGATCCTGAAACTATTGGTGCTGAAATTCATTTATTCAATTCAATTGGCCAAGAAATAATAAAAACAGTAATAAAAGATAAGAAGAATGACCTTGATTTAAGAAATGTTGCCGCTGGTTTATATTATATTATTATCGAAAAAGAAAATAAGATTCTTGTTTCAGACAAAATACTAAAAGAATAAACGATTTATTAATCATCAATAAGTATAAAAATGCTTTTTGATTTTCTTTCCTCTTTAAATTCTAAACGACCCTTAACATGCATTAATGGCGAATGGGGTGCAATTTCCTATCTGCCGCTTAATTGAATTTAAAAATATAGCATCAAAGCTGTAACTTTTCCCCTACTTCATCGTCGTAATTTAAAACCCTTAAAATGCGTGCTATTTATATTTTCAGTTTCCTGCTCTGCTCTCTTGCTTCCTATACTCAATCTGTCGTATCAAAATTGCAGAGAGACAGCTTAATTATCATTCAAAAAAGTCCGACAAAAGGATTTTACAACGATTATATTTTATTTATCCCTAAAGGCACACCACTCAACAAAACTATTTTCCTGCTTGTTGAACCTAACAATACCGGTAAACTTTCGGATAGTATAGAATTCCATAAAAAATACGCCATTGATTTGGCCTCGGTGAGTTCGGTGGGCAATAACATTTCCACTGAACTTAAAATTCCTTTGTTGGTGCCTGTTTTTTCTCGTCCCGCTTCGCAACCGCTGATGTATACGCATGCTTTAGACCGGGATGTGATTATGGAAAAATCGCCGGAATTTAAACGTCTCGATTTACAATTACTGGAAATGATTAAAGATGCTAAAACAGTTTTGAAGTCGATGAGTGTTTCGGTTAACGATAAAATTTTTATGAATGGTTTTTCCGCTTCCGCTACTTTTACCAATCGCTTTTCGTTTCTGCATCCCGACATTATTCAAGCCTTAGCCATCGGCGGATTTAACGGAGAATTGATGTTACCGCAAAAACAAATAAACAACACCGCGCTTAATTATCCACTCGGAATAAATGATTTCAATAAATTATTCGGAAAAAATTTTGATAAAGCAACTTACGCAACGATTCCGCAGTTCATTTACATGGGAAAATTAGATGATAACGATGCTGTTCAATTTGATGATGCGTATAATGAAGAAGAACGCGCTATCATTAACCGTCACCTCGCGAAAACAGTGCAAGAACGTTATGTAGCCTGCCAAAAACTTTATCAGGTGAATGGTATTTCACCCGTATTTAAAACATTTGAAAACGTTGGGCATTGGACCACTTCTGATGTAAATCTCGCGGTGATTCTTTTCTTCCTCGACAGAAGGAAGGGAAAATAAAATTTAAACGCATGTGATTAAACAATCAGGCTTCGCTAATAATTTCTACAATAAACGCCGGTAATTTTACATCACAAAATTTGCTCTGAAAAACGATCTGAAAAATTAAAACATACCAAGTGGTCGGACCTGGATGTTTTTATTTTCAAATAGAGAAATAAAAAAAGGTTTTGCCCCTCCTATTTGCAGATAATGTTAATTGTTTGCCTTATTTATTCTATAAACGTTAATTAACATTTTATCGCAATAATGAATATTAATTATCCCTAAATTAGCTTTATGAAACGTATTGCCTTATTATTGAGTGCTTTTTTGTTGATTACTAATCTAAGTAAATCACAAACATCTGCCAATTCGGTTACCGGTAACTATATTGGTCAATCAGTTGTTGATCGTTCGGTTATGGCTTTTGATGTCAAAGAAAATAAATCTTACGTTTTAAAAATTTATGATTCGTATCAAAAGCTTCAGAAAAAAGTGAAGGGTACCTGGACTTTGGATGGAGATAAATTAGTGTTAACCGATAAATCCGGCAACACAACTATTCTCCAAAAAAACAATAATATTTGGTATATCGCAGGAAAAAACAACGGTAGCTGCCTAGCTAAATTTTACCAAAATAAAGACCCGAAAGAATTTTGGTCGGAGCTAATGCATAACGGTTGTTAAGTCCAACCCGTTTAGCTTTTCTTTTTTATTCCTTATTGTTTTATTTTTATTATCATTTGTAAGTTCTTTCAAGAACAGGTAGGTTTTTATAGACATGATATAGCTTCTATAAATCTTGTAGCCATAACTATTACAGTACTAAAAAGGCAACTACTCCACCAATTTTATTAAGCAAAACAAAAGATTTGTTAGCTGTTAAACTTTTTTGGCGTATTGGGTACATTATTATTGAGTAAAAAATAAAAACTTCTGTATTTTAGTAAACATGAAATCTCTTAGTGCTTTTTTAATTGTAACTTCTTCCTGCTTTTTTAGTGGTTGTGAATCGCAGGAAGATTACGAAAAAACAATTGTTTCGTTTGAGATTGATTCCATCACTCACGACACCATCAATGTTTCTACACCAAAAGGTAAACAAGGACGCTGGTTTATTAAAACGGATTGCGCGGCGGGTTTACCAAAAATTCCGAAAGATTCCATTAACGGAATTGATAGCACATTAAAAGCGGAGATTGTTTTTCAACCTGCTGTTTTGATTGTTGGCAGATATGTGGATGATAAAAAACACGGTACCTGGACCTATTACAACGAAGATGGTTCGGTGAACAAAATGGAAATTTATCAGGATGGGAAATTAATTGACAATCAATAATACCGGTAAAAGAATTTTAATGAAAGTAACATTTTTTAAAACAGCTTCCGATTTCAGAAAATGGCTTGAAAAAAATCATGCTAAGAAAACAGAACTCATTGTTGGTTATTACAAAGTGGGCAGCGGTAAACCCAGCATGAATTGGAGCGATTCGGTTGATCAGGCACTTTGTTTCGGTTTGATTGACTG
>CAYQDP010000405.1:0-3185 GCA_964416235.1 uncultured Flavobacteriaceae bacterium
TCGATACGACGTTGCAATGTATCAGCCTGTCCCACTTCATCAAACGCCATCACAATCACGGAAGCGCCATACTTTTTAATCAGCTTAGCTTGCTCAATAAATTTTTCTTCGCCTTCTTTTAGAGAGATAGAGTTTACAATACCTTTTCCTTGCAAGCATTTTAATCCCGCTTCAATTACACTCCATTTACTCGAATCTATCATCACCGGTACACGGGCGATATCAGGTTCGGAAGCAATTAAATTTAAAAAAGTAACCATGGCTTTCTCTGCATCCAACATTCCTTCGTCCATGTTCACGTCAATTACCTGAGCCCCTCCTTCTACCTGATCGCGTGCAACCGCTAAAGCTTCTTCATATTTTTCTTCAATAATTAATTTCGCGAATTTTTTAGAGCCTGTAACATTGGTCCGTTCACCTACATTCATGAAATTACTATCCGGACGAAGCGTTACCGGTTCCAATCCGCTTAAATGCATGAGTGAATCTGCCTGCGGCTTTTTACGTGGTTTACATTTCTCTGCTAAACGCGCAATTTCTTTAATGTGTTCAGGAGTTGTTCCGCAACAACCTCCTACAATATTTAAAAATCCGGCCTTTAAAAAATCTTCTATTTGATGCCCCATCTCGTGCGCATCCTGATCGTATTCACCAAACTGATTTGGTAACCCCGCATTTGGATAAGCACTGATGTAAAATGGCGCTTTGTTGGATAACTCCTCTAAATACGGACGCATATCCTTTGCGCCTAATGCACAATTCAAACCCACGCTTAATAAATTCATATGCGATACTGAATTTAAAAATGCTTCTGTAGTTTGTCCGGATAAAGTTCTGCCACTCGCATCCGTTATTGTTCCGGAAATCATAAGGGGCAGCGTTCTTCCCTTTTCTTCAAACACGCTTTGCGCGGCGAACAAACCCGCTTTTGCATTTAAGGTATCAGTAATGGTTTCATACAATAACAAATCAACATTACCATCCATTAATCCTCGCACTTGTTCTTTGTAAGCTTCTACTAATTCATCGTATGTCATGGCACGGTACCCCGGATTATTCACGTCGGGCGACATCGACAATAACTTAGTAGTTGGTCCCATTGCGCCGGCAACAAACCTTGGTTTGTGGGGCGTTAGTTTGGTATAATCATCGGCTGCTTTACGTGCCACTTTTGCAGCCGCTAAATTCATTTCATAAACATATGGCTGCATATCGTAATCAGCCATTGAAATAGTTGTACCGCTGAAACTATTTGTTTCAATGATATCAGCTCCTGCTTCCAAATACTTTTTATGAATTTCTTCAATGATATCCGGGCGCGTCATGCATAGCAAATCGTTGTTTCCCTTCAGGTCTTTGTGAAAGTTTTTAAACTTTTCTCCTCTGAAATCTTCCTCTGTTAATTTGTATTGCTGAATGAGTGAGCCCATTGCTCCATCAATTACCAGTACGCGTTTTTCTAATTCTTGTTCTATTGAGGCCATATGCATAAAATAAAAAATCCCTTCAGGTTATTCCGGAAGGGATTAGTTGTATAATTGTTTTATTGTAAACTAATTTAATTCCGGCTTATTTGCTTCCGGCTATACCGGAACACGATTTCCCACCTTCTGATTAGTTGCTGAGTTGGTGAGTTATGAGTTTGTGAGTTTAACTCACCAATTCACGTTTCACTAATTCACTAATTGAACCAGGGTTGGTAAGGCTTCATCGGGCGTGTCCCTCTGCCTTTCGTAATAAGCGTTGTAAAGAACTTACACAAAGATAATACTTTTTAACTATTCCAAAAATCACTAGTTTAGGGCTAAATACGTTAAATAATGAAAAAATTGCTTTTGATAGTCTCGTTTATTTGCTTGAACTGTGGACTTAACGCTCAAAGTATCGGTCGTAATGCTGTTATTGAGAACATGAAAAAACAAGAAGCGGCCTGGAATAGTTTTGATATTGAAGGTTTCATGAAATATTACTGGAACAGCGATAGTTTGAAATTTATCGGCAGTAAAGGAATAACCTATGGTTGGAAAAATACACTCGAAAATTATAAAAAAGGTTATCCCAATCAGGAAGCAATGGGGCAGCTTACATTTACGAATTATACTATTGAGCCCTTAGGAAAAGATGCCGTATATGTAATAGGTAAGTGGTACTTGAAAAAGAAAGACAAAGATGTTGGCGGTCACTATACTTTACTCTGGAGGAAAATTAAGGGAGAATGGGTGATTGTATGCGATCACACGAGTTAAACACGTATTCCTATTATACAAACATCATCAACTTGCTCCAAGTTTCCTCTCCAGTTTTCAAACACTTCGGATAATTTTTCTTTTTGTATGTGCGGTGATGATTCCTTTATGGAGTACAAAAGTTCGTTCAATTGTTTATACTTGAATTTTTTACCCCTCTCTCCACCAAATTGATCAGCATACCCATCCGTATACACATAAATCATTTCTCCCTTCTTATAATTCAAATTATAGAGTTGAAAATGCTCTTGCCTTTGCCCGATTCCTACCGGCATTCTGTCAAAAGGCAATTCCGTAATACTATTATCTGACATTAAAAGAATAGCATTGTTGGCCGCAGCATATGTAATTTCAGACGTTGAATTATCCATACAGATTAAAACACCATCAAAGCCATCTTGTTGCCCTTCCTTCGAAACGTTCTCAATTAATTTTTGTCGTACGTGTTCGAAAATTTCATTAGGTTTTTCGATGTTCCTTTCATTAATAGCTTCATTCAAAAAACTAATATTCAACAAACTCATGAACGCTCCGGGAACACCATGGCCGGTACTATCACAAACGGCCAAATAAAACTTATGCCCTTTTTTTACCGCCCAATAAAAATCTCCGCTTACAATATCCTTTGGTTTAAATAAAACGAAATGCTCTTTTAGATTTTCTTTTAAAAATTCATCGTGTGCCAACAAAGTGTATTGTATTCGCTTTGCATAATTGATACTATCAATAATTTCTTTCTGTTGTTCCTCTATCTGTATGTTTTTAATTTCAAGGTTTTGCTTGGTGATTTTGAGATTGGAGTGTAGTCGCCACAAAAAGACAAGAGAAATTGTAATTGCAATAATAAACAATAATGAAAAAATCAATATCATGTTTCGGCTGTCGATTTGTCCTTGCTGCTCTTTGTTTTGTTCATTCAAATCAACAATTTGTCTTTGC
>CAYQDP010000406.1:0-3182 GCA_964416235.1 uncultured Flavobacteriaceae bacterium
AATTACAAAAATTTCAAATATTTGGATATAAATCGCGTGCGTGCAGGTATTGCAAACCGGGGCGATATGTTTTGGGATATAGGTGGAACAGGAAATGCCAGATATGAGGTTCCAAAAGGAAGCGGCACACATTCCGGATTTAATACTGCATTGTGGATTGGCGGATTGGATGCAAATAATCAATTACGCATTGCAGGACAAACTTATCGCCAAAGTGGTTGCGATTTTTGGCCGGGACCACTAGACACTATCACAGAAACCTGCGACACAGCAACATTTGAAAAATATGATAAAATTTGGAAAATAAGTTATAACGATATTAATGATTTCAGAACCAATTTCATTAATGGTAACATTGCAAATAACACTTACACACCAAGTATCGATATAATAACCTGGCCCGCGCATGGTAATGGAAATTATTCGCGAAACCTAGCGCCATTTGTTGACATGAATGGTAATGGTATTTACGATCCTTTAACAGGAGGCGACTATCCGCGTATTAAAGGCGACCAAACACTCTACTTTATTTTTAATGACAATTTCGCCTCACACACTGAAACCAAAGGTTTACCTATGGGTCTTGAAATTCATTGTATGGCTTATGCCTATGGCTGTCCGAATTTCTTAAATGGGAAAAACGAATTAGCCTATACGACTTTTTATAATTACAGAATAATTAATCGCACAAATTTCAATTACACTCAAGTTAAATTAGGAATGATTGATGATTGTGATTTAGGAAATTACAATGACGATTACATAGGATGTTACGTTCAGGGCAACTTAGGTTTCAGTTATAACTCGGATGGTTTTGACAATAACATAAGTGGGGCAAATGGTTATGGAAATTATCTACCGGCTACCGGCAATTGTATTTTAAAAGGTCCTTTAGCTCCTCCAAATGATGCGATTGATAACGATAATGACGGAATGATTGACGAATTGGGTGAAGAATGTTTAATGAGTCAGTTTGTTTCACATTATAACTCTGCCACTACATTTCCTTCAGCCACTTATCCTCCATCCGGTCCTTATGAATTTTATAATTATTTAAATGCTCGCTGGAGAGACAGCACTGACTTTACTTGCGGAGGGAACGGTTACGGTGGAACAACACCAACGAAGTTTTTATATCCTTGGACCTTCTATAATGGCATGCCATGTAATTTATGGTCAGATAATGTTAATCCAACAGGCGACAGGAAACATCTGATCTCAGTTGGACCATTTAATCTTAACGCTAAATCAGAAGTAGAATTTGAATTTGCGAAAGTGTGGGCAGTTGACAGTACAACCGTTAATGATAATTTGAGTGCCATTCCAAAATTAATCAGCGACGCTCAAAAAATCACGAACTTTTACAAGAGCGGCGCACAATCCACTTGTTTACCTAGCATGTCAATTGGGATCAATGAAAATCAATTAAATCAATTGGAAGTGGAGGTTTATCCAAACCCGGCAACAGATAAACTACAAATTAAATTGGCACGCGACGAAAAATCAGAATTAAGCATTAAAGATGTAATGGGAAAAACCATTTTCAAAAAAAATCTCGAAGGCTATAATTCGACTATCGACATTAAAGATTTAACACAAGGCGTATATTTTATTTACATTCAGCAAAGCGGCGTTAGGGCTGTTAAAAAAATCATTAAACAATAGTCCGTTTTTTATGCTATGTTTGATTAAAACAAATCAACATGAAAAAAATCGGGATTTTAGGCTCAGGTGCCGTTGCAAAAGTATTAGCAACAGGTTTTCTTAAACACGGTTATGAGGTGATGGTAGGTACACGAGATGTATCTAAGCTTTCCGAATGGCAACAAAAAAATCCGACAGGGAAAACAGGAAGCTTTAAAGACGCTGCACAATTTGGAGGAATTATTGTTTTGGCTGTTAAAGGTACAGTAGCCAAAGATGTGTTAGCCATGATTGGTGCCGATAATTTAGAAGCTAAAACAATCATAGATGCAACTAATCCTATTGAAGCCGCGCCTCCTGTAAACGGAGTATTACAGTTTTTCACCGATTTAAAATCATCTTTGTTAGAAATGCTCCAAACAACTTATCCTAAAGCAAATTTTGTAAAAGCATTTAATTCGGTAGGTAGTGCTTTTATGGTTAACCCCGATTTCGGAGGAATTAAGCCCAGTATGTTTATTTGTGGAAATAACGATGCTTCAAAAAATGAAGTAAAAACAATTTTGGATAAATTCGGTTGGGAAATAGAAGATATGGGAAAAGCAGAAGCGGCAAGGGCCATTGAACCTCTTTGTATGTTATGGTGCATTCCCGGATTTCTCGAAAACCGCTGGACACACGCGTTTAAACTCCTTAAAAAGTAAATTTTAATTCCTTCATTTTCTTTACGTTATCCTTTTTAACGTTTTTTATTTGTTGTAACAAATATTGTTATCACTACATTTGTGGTATGAAAATTGAACAAGCCATTAAACAAAGTAAGTTTGAAAGTCCTTTTCAAAAAGCTGTGATTAATATCATTTATACTGCCAATTGGTTACGTGATCAACAAACCGAATTGTTTAAACAACATGATATTTTACCACAGCATTATAATGTTCTGAGAATTGTAAACGGTAAACATCCAAAATCGGTTTCTCCGGGCGATATTAAAGAAGTAATGCTGGATAAAGGAAATGATGTAACACGGTTGGTTGATAAATTGGTGAAGATGGGATTACTGAAACGCTCTTTATGCGAAGAAAACCGTAGAAAAATTGACATTCATCTTACTGACAAAGGTGTGAAGTTTTTAAAGGAAATAAGTGAACCTATGCGCAAACAATACAATAACATAAAAAAAGTTCTGAGCGAAAAAGAAGCAGAAAACCTCAGCAACTTATTGGATAAACTCCGCGATTAATTTTTTTACCCTCACATTTGTTACAACAAATATCAAATTAAAATGAAAAGAGAAGATTTTATAAAAAAAGGATTGCTCGGGGCAGCCTTTACCGTTACCTCCTCCTCTGCTCTCGCAAAATTATTAGAGAATAACAACGACGAGCTGAAACCTCTCGATATAATTGGATTTAATCATTTACCTAACACAAAACCTGAAATCATGTCAAATACAATCTTACACAAAGCCGATACACGCGGTCATGCGAACCACGGATGGCTCAACTCACATCACACTTTTAGTTTCGCAGGTTATT
>CAYQDP010000407.1:0-3177 GCA_964416235.1 uncultured Flavobacteriaceae bacterium
TTGCTGAAGTTTAAGTTTATAATCCGCATCACCGGTAAATTGTGCTACGACTATTTCTCTGAAATTTTGTGCACCGGCTTTTACAACCTGAAGGCGCGTTGTTTCAATAAATGTATTAACGGATTCCTTCGCTTGTGTGATTTTTAGCTTTAAATCATCTAAGCCTTCTCCCGTGCGTGAATTTACCAGGGCAATTTTTACTCCCAGTAAACGACTGATTTCGGCCGCATCAATTTTTAAACCGGCTTTATTCGCTTCGTCAATCATGTTGAGTACAATCACCACCGGCATTTTTAAATCAATAACCTGTGTTGCTAAGAGCAAATGTCTTTTTAATGTAGACGCGTCGGTTACTACAACTGCAACATCGTGTTCGGTACCGTTTAAACCGAGTAATTCCTTACAAGCTACTTCTTCATCCAATGATTTAGGAAATAAACTATAAGTACCCGGTAAATCGGCTATTTGCAGTTTAAATTCTTCCGAACCCGTTTTTAGTTTAGTAGAGCCGGTATGTTTGTCGACCGTTACACCCGGGTAATTTCCGGTTTTTTGATTTAAGCCTGTAAGCGCGTTGAATAAAGTTGTTTTTCCTGAATTAGGATTTCCTATCAGCGCAACACTGATTGTTCTTATTTGTGATGCAACAGGGGGCATAATTAATCTTCAAGCATCACCGCAGCGGCTTCTTGTTTGCGCATGCTGAGTTCATATCCCGATACCTCAATCGCAATTGGATCTCCTAAGGGGGCAATTTTTGTGAGCTTAATTTTCTCTCCGGGAAGACAACCCATTTCAATTAATTTCAAAGCCAAATCACGCTGTGAAAATTCTTTTATCACGGCTATGTCTCCTGGCTTTAACTGATCGAGGGTTCTCATACCGAACAAAGATAATCATTCAG
The DNA here is from genome assembly GCA_964416235.1 of uncultured Flavobacteriaceae bacterium. GTDB lineage: Bacteria > Bacteroidota > Bacteroidia > B-17B0 > Aurantibacillaceae > JAHEYG01. Next base: position 905 of record CAYQDP010000407.1, read on the forward strand.
ACAGGCTTTAACCATACCATAAACAAGGTATGAGCAAAATCAGACGATTTTACGCTTAAAGGCGAATTGCTTGTTTTCTAGACGAATAAGGTTGATTCCGGCGTTCTTTCCTTTGATAAATTGGCCTGCTTTATCCCGCATTTCTAGGGCTTCTGCACCATTAGAGGTAAGCCATCTTAGAACCTCTTCCGTATCATTAAGCTCGAAATTTTTCATCAAAACATTCAGTTCATCTAAAACCGAAAGACTGTGATTACTTGCAAGACTATCTGTACCAAGTACAATTTTACAATTTTGTGCGCGAAGTAAATTCACATCAGGCAGCGTGTTTTCTATAAATAAATTAGCATTAGGACATAAACACCAAAATAATTTTTTACTGAAACGATGTGCGAATTCGATATCCTCTTTGCTTGAAAACGTATTATGCACTAAAATCAAATTTCTATCGGAAGTTAAACTCGGTAAATAGGTTTGCAGCGATGTTTTTCCTGAAGGCTTATAATAGGAAATATCTATGTTTAAATGCGCGTACAACTCTAACACACGTCCGGTTCCACTCATAAAAAATTCATTTTCCGATTCGCTTTCCTGATTGTGTATAGTTAATGTTGTGTTTTCTTGACAGTGTTTAACTATTTGCTGCATTAACTCTAACGATACTGAATACGGTGCATGCGGCACTAAGGAAGAAGAATGATTTTTAATCTTTGTTTGTAATTCCTTCCCTCCCGCTATCACTTTATCTGCTAATTGCGGATTCAAAGCGATTAATTCAACAAACGTATGATAGTACATTTCACTCTGATCTTTATACTGAAAACTATCTACCGCGTTCGAAATATCTCCCACCGCCACTATGCCATTATCCCACATCTGTGCTTCTGCAATCAGCATGGCTTCCGCAATGATTTCTTGTGAAAACGAAAAACGTTTCGCCATCAATTCTTTTGCAAAACCAACAAAGCCTGTTTTCTGCGAAATCTGATTGTAAAGATGAGATAACTCCAAATGGCAATGCGCATTCACAAAACCAGGGGTAATAATTCCATCAAAAACTTCTATTTTACCCGCATCAATACTATCAGAAGAAATAGTTTCTGAATAACATCCCTTCTCATCCAGAACAATTACACTGCCCTTAGACAAAAACTTATTTCCGTCGAAAATTTGATTAGCCGTTATAAAGCGCATGAGGTAAAGGTAGTGAAAAGAGTAATTATGTCGTATCTTTGCGTAATGGCTTCAAAAACCGATATACGCTCTCTAAGCCTTGAGCAATTGACCGATGCTTTAACTAAGCATGGGGAACCTTCGTTCAGAGCTAAGCAAGTTTACGATTGGTTGTGGGCCAAGCGTGCGGTTGATTTTGACGACATGAGTAATTTATCTAAGCCATTACGTGAATGGATGAAAGAGACCTTTACCATTAACGCGGTTGAAATTCACGACCTTCAAATCAGCTCCGATAAAACCATTAAATGCGCCATGCGTTTAAATGATGGTTATGTTGTAGAAAGTGTATTAATTCCTTCGGGAGAAAGAATGACTGCTTGCATCTCTTCGCAAGTTGGTTGCAGTTTAACCTGTAAATTTTGTGCTACCGGTAAATTAAAACGCATGCGCAACTTAAATGCGGATGAAATTTTTGATCAGGTTGTTTTAGTAAAAAATTTAGCGCAGGAAAAATACGGTAAACCTCTTACCAATATCGTGTATATGGGAATGGGAGAGCCTCTTTTAAACTATGCTGAAGTATTAAGCTCTACCGAAAAAATAACTTCTCCGAAAGGATTAGGCATGAGTCCGCAACGTATCACCGTGTCTACAGCCGGTGTGGCGAAAATGATAAAAAAGATGGGCGATGATGGTGTAAAATTTAATGTGGCCTTATCGTTACACGCTGCCAATGATGAGAAAAGAAATCACATCATGCCTATCAATGAAACAAACTCATTGGATAATTTAGCCGAAGCGCTTAATTACTTTTACGATAAAACCGGAACCCGTGTTACTTTCGAATACATTGTATTCAGAGATTTCAATGATACAGTAAAAGATGCTCAAGAGTTGGCTGATTTTTGCAAACGCGTAAAATCCAAAGTAAACATCATTGAGTACAATCCGATTGACGATGGAGAATTCAAACAAACTACCCCCGAACGTTTAGCGGCCTTTGTTCAACACCTAGAAAAAAACAAAATAATTGTAAATGTACGTCGCAGCAGAGGTAAAGATATTGATGCGGCATGCGGACAATTAGCCAATAAAAA
>CAYQDP010000408.1:0-3148 GCA_964416235.1 uncultured Flavobacteriaceae bacterium
CTTTGTAATTCATGAACCTTACAAAGGTAGCGGTTTAATTTGTAATTTTGTGGAATGAACATAGGAATAGTTTGTTACCCTACTTTTGGAGGAAGCGGCGTTGTAGCTACTGAATTAGGAAAAGCACTTGCAAAAAAAGGTCATCGCGTCCACTTTATGGCTTATAACCTTCCTTTTCGTTTAAATCCCTTTAACGAAAATTTATTTTATCATGAAGTTAGTGTTAACGATTATCCCTTGTTTGAATATCAGCCTTACGAATCGGCTTTAGCCAGTAAAATTGTTGATGTAGCTACTTACGAAAAATTGGATGTGCTGCATGTTCATTATGCGATTCCTCATGCGTCGGTGGCTTATCTTGCGCAGCAAATTTTAAAATCAAAAAAAATCACATTACCATACATCACCACTTTACATGGTACTGATATTACTTTGGTGGGCCGCGACCCTTCTTTTGAGCCGGTTATTCGTTTTTCTCTGAATAATAGTAATGCGATTACTTCTGTTTCTGAGAGTTTAAAAAAAGACACACTCACTACTTTTAAAATCGATAATAAAATTGATGTGATTCCGAATTTCATCAACCTAGAAGATTATTCGAAGATCAACACGCATTGTGAAAAGAAACACTATGCTCCCAAGGGGGAAAAAATAATGATTCACGTTTCGAATTTCCGAAAAGTAAAACGCGTTGAAGATGTTTTGAAGGTGTTTGATAAAGTAAGAAAAGAAATTCCTTGTAAACTAATTTTAGTGGGCGACGGTCCTGAAAGACCCGCCATCGAAAAATTATGTCGTGAGCTTCAAACCTGTAACGATATCATAAGTTTAGGAAGGATCAACGATCCAACGGAGGTTCTCGGACTCGGAGACTTATTTATTTTACCGAGTGAAACCGAAAGTTTTGGATTGGCCGCCTTAGAAGCCATGGCAATGAAATTGCCTGTTATTTCAACGAACACAGGAGGATTACCAGAGGTAAACTTGCACGGAAAAACAGGTTACGTAAGTAATGTTGGTGATGTTGACGATATGGCGGCAAACAGCATCAAACTTTTAAGCAATGAAAATCTGTATAAAGAATTTAGTGAGAATGCCTATGCGCAGGCGGTAAAATTCGATATTAATCACATTTTACCGATGTACGAAAAACTATATCAAAATGTAGTGGCAAAAACCATTCATTAAATATCACTCAGCTTCAAGACATCTTTCATTCTCACGCCTCTCTCAGTTTTTTGTAATGAACATAATTCTGTTTTCGGATCGTGTTCAAAAAACAACAACCAATTATTTTCTACTGCTTTATTCAGCAATTCTTCTTTTTCATTGATTGTATTGAGCGGACGCATATCGTATCCCATCACATAGGGAATTGGAATATGACCCGATGAAGGAATCAAATCTGCCATATATGCTATAGTTGTATCCTTGTATTTAATAATCGGCAACATCATTGCTTCCGTATGTCCGTACACTTCTTTTATTTCAAATCCTAACAATGATTCGCCTTCTTTGGTAAATTTCAATTGTCCGCTTTCCTGGATTGGCATGATGTTTTCTTTTAAGAAACTTGCTTTTTCGCGTGCATTAGGCTTTACCGCCCAATCCCAATGTTTTTGATTACTCCAATAAGTAGCATTTTTAAACACCGGCTCATATCCGGTTTTATCTTTATTAAACTGTATGCTTCCGCCGCAATGATCAAAATGTAAATGTGTTAAAAAAACATCTGTTATATCATCTACTCCAAAACCATGTTGCGCCAAAGATTTCTCCAGCGTGTCATTTCCATGTAAATAATAAAAACCGAAAAACTTTTCGCTTTGTTTGTTTCCCATTCCATTATCAACTAAAATTAATCGGTTGCCATCTTGAATTAACAAACAGCGCATCGCCCAACTGCACATGTTATTTTCGTCGGCAGGATTTAAATCTTTCCAAATGCTTTTCGGAACTACGCCAAACATAGCGCCACCATCTAATTTGAAATGTCCTGCATTGATCGAGTAAAGTTTCATAGTTCTGATTTTAAAAATAAAAGTAATAAAATTTAGTTTTACCATTCTGAAATTCGAGCGTTGGCGCCGGAATTTTCAAAATATTGAAAGCGTTGAATACAGCGTTTACGAATTTATATTTTGTTTTGATTTTTGATAAATCTACATCCAACGATAAGTAATATTGTCTTTGTCGAGGAAACTCTGTTACATTCCCTTCATTATCGATTACAGCTACGTTATTATAAAAAGCACCCAGCATACCGTCAGCTCCATAACCAAAGGAGATGGCCAGCCATTTAGGTAATTTCTTATTAGATTTTACAAATGCAAAAGGACTCACACTTAACCAATAGGTTTGTCCGTTATAATCTTTTAAAATACGGGAACCAAAATCATCTCCTAATAAATCAGGATTATATTGCGCATATTTGGTTTGATGCACCGAAAACTTCAAATTAAAACGTTGCTCTTTCCATAATGCATGTTGTGAAATTGCAATAGCCGAACCTAATGTATTTGCTGCCATATCCGTTACAGAAAAACCCCAACCTTTACTGTAACCATCCATTACCTCAATTATGGCCATATATGAAAACCCAATTGTACCACCGATAAACAAGCTTTGTTTTCTGCTATACCCTGCCCAATCAAATGATTTCATCATTAGGTTTGCCATTTGAAAATTCGTGAGCGTATGCCCTACCTTATCCATTTGCAACCATTCGGCAGCATCATCAAAATCATGAAATTTACTGGTGTTATATTTGCTGTACCAAACATGCCCGAGATAAGCAATTGAACCGGCTGATAAAGCACCTGTGCTTGAAGCAAGAAATAATTTTCTACTCTTGTAATTAGGTAATGAATCGGTTGCTTGTGCTTTAATTGACATGTTAAGCACAAAGCTTAATAAGATCAGATATGCAAAGTGCTTTTTCAATTCTGTAAATGCCAAGCCCCGATAAATTACAAGGTTTTATTTGTAATACTTTAATTGCAGTTGTTGTCCGTCAAAAACAGCATAACTGTTATAGCGCAGCCAATCACCCAAATTGATATACATGGCCTTTCCGTCAACATTTAACTCTAATGGTAAATGACGGTGACCAAAAACAAAATAATCTACTTTATTTTTTGCAAGGTAA
>CAYQDP010000409.1:0-3113 GCA_964416235.1 uncultured Flavobacteriaceae bacterium
AAGCATCTTTTTTTGCACTCATTACAGAGCCATCCGTTAAGGAAAACATCTCTTGCGCAATTTGTTTGTATGTTTTGTTTTGGTATCCTTCTTCACGATGTTTAATAAAATATGCATTCTCAGCAACGCGACAACAATCTAAAAAGAAGTATACTTTGTGTTTTTTACAAATTTCCGCAACTGCTTTTGCATTGGCCATGCTTACCGGTTGTCCGCCACCGCTGTTATTGGTAACGGTGAGTATCACTCCTCCAATATTGTCAGCGCTTTTTTCCTGAATAAGTTGCTCTAGTTTTTTCACATCCATGTTTCCTTTAAAGGGATGATAAACATCCGGACGCTTTCCTTCTTCAATTACAATATCAATTGCTTCTGCGCCTGAAAACTCAATGTTCGCACGCGTTGTATCAAAGTGAGTATTGCTGATAAATGTTTTTCCTTTTCCGCCAAGGTAGCCGTACAAAATACGCTCAGCGGCCCTTCCCTGATGCGTAGGCAATACATGCTCATGTCCGGTTAAGTGTCTAATCACATCGCGCATTTTAATCCAGCTTCGGGCGCCTGCGTACGATTCGTCGCCATTCATCATTCCCGCCCATTGATTGGAACTCATGGCAGAAGTTCCTGAATCGGTTAAAAAATCAATCATCACTTTATCAGAGTGAAGTAAAAAAGGATTGTAATGCGCTTCCTTTAAATAATGTTCGCGTTGTTCTTCGGTAGTTACGTCAATTGGTTCTACCATTTTTATTTTGAATGGTTCAAATATAGTTTTAAAGCCTTCCATAGCTAATAAAGTTTAGATTAATAAAAGAAAATGATTTGCCGTAGAATGGGCAAAGCTAAAATGGTGGAACAATGATTTTGTTCCTTACAGGTAGTACGTGCGTATGAAAATAACTATCCATTGCCTCACAAAGGTGAGCTAATTAACCAATAAATAAAATGATAAAGGTCAGTTATTCTTCCGTATCGAGATGAAAACGATGTAAAAAGCGATGTAATACCGGAGCAAAAATAACGGCAACACTGGTTAAAAACGCAACACCACTGTAGATGGCATAAAACGAAGCAAAAATTTTAGCACCATCTGTTTTAGCTGCATCTACCGGTCCCATTCCTGTTAAAATCATGCTTGCATTAAGTAGCGCGTCTATCCAATTTAAATGAAAAAAATACATGTAACCACTTATCCCGATTAAAAGAGATAGGATTAAAATTACCGAAGCGGCAATAATATTTTTTACTACACGATTTAAATAATGTACGCGATGTGGTAAATTTTTATATCTGCTTTTATTCATTAGTTAATTTGATAACAAATGTATTTAATATCTTCTCCTCTTGCCGTAAATAATTTTTCGTAGTGTGTTTTTATTTCAGTAAGTTCTTTTCTGTCGTCGGGACAATTCTCATAGAGGTTATTAGTGTGAAACAAAATTTTCAGATTATTTTCTTTAATGACCTCCATGGTATATTCATACAAACTTGTGCTATCGGTTTTCAAATGAACCAGTCCGCCGGGTTTTAAAAATTTCCGATAACGTTCTATAAAACGCATATTTGTTAAACGTTTACGTTCTCGTGTTTTTTGGGGTTGCGGATCAGGAAATGTAATCCAAATTTCACTCACCTCTCCCGGCTCAAAACAATGTTCAATAAAGTCGATGCGTGTGCGAACAAAAGCAACGTTCGAAAGCATTTTATCTAATGCTTCTTTGGCTCCGGTCCAGATGCGGTTACCTTTAATGTCAACCCCAATGTAATTTTTGTCCGGATTATTTTTTGCAAGTCCTACCGAGTATTCGCCCTTACCGCAGCCCAACTCCAAAACAATTGGGTTTTGATTTTTGAAATATTCAGAATGCCATTTGCCTTTCATAGGTAAGCCCTCCTTAATATTCTCAAAATACAGAGTAAAGCAGTTCTTAAAGCTGTTAAAATCGGCAAATTTCTCTAGTTTACCAGGCATTGGATATAGCAATTAAATAATGCAAAGTTAAATTAATGTTGCAATCTATTTAGTAAATTAGGGCTTTATTATGAGCGCTTTTTTCAATAAAACCAAAATTGTAGCAACTATGGGTCCGGCTACGCAAGACATTGCTGTTTTAGAACAAATGTTTTTAGAAGGACTCGACATTTGTCGAATCAACTTTTCACATGGCGATTATGAAGCTATTAAGAAAACGGTGCAGAATATTCGCGAGTTGAATAAGAAGCTTTCCCGACACGTGGGTATTTTGGGTGACTTGCAAGGCCCTAAGCTTCGCATTGGCGTGATGAAAGACAATAAAGCGACGCTTATCCAGGGAAAAGAAATTGTCATTACAACAAAAGAGTGTGAAGGCGATGAGCATAAAATTTATATCACCTATCCGCAGTTTCCACAAGATGTAAAGGTGGGCGAAACTGTTTTGATTGATGATGGTAAAATTCATTTAAAGGTAAATGATACAAATGGAAAAGATGAAGTGCGTTGTACCATTTTGGTGGGAGGAGATTTATCATCAAAGAAGGGCGTGAATCTTCCTAATACAAAAATTTCATTACCCTGTTTAACGATTAAGGATATCCGTGACTTGGATGTGGCACTTGAATTGGATTTCGATTGGATTGGATTATCATTTGTACGTTCAGTTACTGATATTGTAGATTTGAAAGACATCATTCGTAATAAAGGAAAACGCTCTCGTGTAATCGCGAAAATCGAAAAGCCTGAAGCCATTCGTGAAATTGATAATATTATTGATGTTACCGATGGAATCATGGTAGCGCGTGGTGATTTAGGTGTTGAATTACCAATGGAACAAGTTCCGTTATTACAAAAGATGATTGTTCAAAAATGTATTCAAGCCTCCAAGCCTGTGATTATTGCTACACAAATGATGGAGAGTATGATTACAAGTTATACTCCAACACGTGCAGAAGTAAATGACGTTGCTAATGCGGTGATGGATGGGGCAGATGCAGTAATGTTAAGTGCAGAAACTTCAGTCGGAAAATATCCGGTGAAGGTTATTGAAATCATGCGCCGTGTGATAACACAAGTTGAAGCTTTGGACAGCATTTATTATCGTGAGCATGCGCCCGAAGGAAAAACAATTACTTTT
>CAYQDP010000410.1:0-3111 GCA_964416235.1 uncultured Flavobacteriaceae bacterium
GAGCAATATGGTGATTGGCCAATTTTATACGGACAATACTACAACGCTCCAACCAAATCTCAGAATGAATTCAAAAACGGAAACCCTGTTTACATGAAGGATGAGAAAAAAGGAAAATACGTTGTAGTGGATGATCGTAAGCATTCTATTCCGGTTTATGATGAACGTTTCTGTACCGTATTCCCACGTATGTGGAGTAGTCAGAGTCACCATGAAGCATCGTATCGTTATTGGGGTGATGTAGCAAACAATCATAAAACATTAAATCGTACCAACGACCAAACCGGGGAAGTGGAAACCATCGAAATTCCAACATTCGGTGCTAACTTCCGTTTCTTCCTGAATTATCAGTTAAACTATATGTACTTCCGCTACTTCTTGTGGAATTTCATAGGAAGACAAAATGATATTCAGGGTATGAATAATAATACGCTCGAAGGAAATGCCGTAACCGGAATTAAAGCTGTTGATGATATGTTATTAGATTCTGACAGCTCTTTGAAAACGCATGTCATGAAGAATAATAAAGCAGCTAATTATTTCTACGGTTTACCTTTAATTCTTGGTTTGCTTGGATTCTGGTGGCATTTAAAAAACAACAAAGGCGGTGCCTGGGTGGTTGGTTCTTTCTTCTTGTTAACAGGAGTAGCCATTATTATCTATTTGAACCCAACGCCTTATCAGCCGCGTGAACGTGATTATGCCTATGCGGGTTCGTTCTATGCTTTTGCAATTTGGATTGGTTTCGGTGTTTTATTCTTGTACGATTTCTTAAGCAAAAAGGCGAACGCAAAATCAGCAGCTGCAATTGCAACAGCACTTTCTTTAGTTGTTCCCGGAATTATGGCTGCAAAAGGATGGGATGATCACGATCGCTCATTAAGAACTTTATCACGTGACTGCGCGATCAATTACCTCGAATCCTGTGCACCAAACGCGATATTATTTACTAATGGTGATAACGATACTTTCCCTCTATGGTATGCTCAGGAAGTGGAAGGAATTCGTACGGATGTACGCGTTGTGAATTTAAGTTTATTGCAAACAGATTGGTACATTAATCAGATGCGTCGCGCAGCTTATGAATCAGCACCGGTGCCATTTACTATCCCTGAAGAAAAATTAACGCAGCGTTTACGTGAAGTGGTTTACTTGTTTGATAAAAATCAAGGTCCAATGAATGTGAAAAAGGCAATTGAGTTTGTTGAGAGTGATGACCCTGCAAATAAATTTGAATACGGTGGAGGTTATTTGGATTATCTACCAACAAAACAATTCTATGCTCCTGTTGATTCAATAGCAGTAATGAAAAACAAAGTGATTAATGTGAAAGATACTGCACGCATGGTGAAATCCATTAATTGGTCAATTGGTCGCGGTGCCATTACTAAAAATGATTTAATGGTGTTGGATTTAGTGGCACACAACGATTGGAAACGTCCTATTTATTTTGCTGTTACAACAGGAAGTGAAGCGTATATTGGATTGGAAAAATACTTCCAATTAGAAGGTTTAGCTTTCCGATTGGTTCCAATAAAGCAAAACGAGCAAGAAGAAATGGGCGGAGGCAGAGTTAATACAGAAGTAATGTATGATAACATCATGAATAAATTCTTGTGGGGTGGAATGGATAAACCGGGTGTGAATTTGGATGAGAATTGTATGCGTATGGCAGGAAATCTCCGTATGCAAATGTCGATTTTAGCCAATGCATTAATTGGCGAAGGAAAAAACAGCAAGGCAAAAGCTGTTTTGGATAAATGTTTGGAGAAAATGCCGGATGAGAATATTCCATACGACGCTACATTATTTACAATCACTGCCGGTTATTATCAATTAGGCGAGACTAAAAAGGCGAATGAATTAGCAAAACAATTGTTCGATATTTTTGAAGGCGACTTAAAAGTATATAACAAGCAAAAAGGAATTCATCGCGCAGCTTATGGTCGCGAAATTAATCAGGCTAAAGAAATTATGCGCCGTTTGGTTAGCTTAACCATGCAGTTTAAACAAGATGCTTTACAAAAAGAATTCATGACACGTATTCAGGCTGTTGTTCCTCCTGAAGAATTAATGCCACAACAAGAACAAGGTCAACCAATATCTAATTAATTATGTCAACAGCCGAACGCGTAAGCGCCACTGATAGTTCTGATAATTACGTTTTACAACGTAGCATTTTCGCTTACCTTGAAGCTGCAAAAATTGTAAAAGGACAAGTTCTGGAAATTGGTACAGGTTCAGGTTATGGTGTAAAGTACATTGCTCCGGTAGTTGAAAAATTTGTGACCATTGATAAGTTTGTTTGCGATGTGGATTTTAAAACTTATCCAAATGTTCAATTTCTTCAAATGACGGTACCGCCTTTTAAAGGCCTTGCAGATAATACATTTGATTTCGTTGTTACATTTCAGGTTATTGAACACATTGTTAATGATGACTTATACGTGAAAGAAATTGCACGGGTATTAAAACCCGGAGGAAAGCTTATTGTTACAACGCCAAATCGTTATATGTCGCTAAGCCGTAATCCTTGGCATATTCGTGAATACAAGCCTAACGAATTAGTAAGTTTACTTAAGAAACATTTCAAGAGTGTAAATACACAAGGAGTTTATGGTAACAAGGTGGTGATGGATTATTATGAAAAGAATAAGGAATCGGTAAATAAAATCATGAAGTACGATGTGTTAAACCTTCAATGGATATTACCTCGTCAGATTTTACAAATACCTTACGATATAATGAATCGCCGCAATAGAAAGAAATTATTGGAATCAAATACCGATTTAACAGCAGGCATCAAATCATCTGATTTTTTCATTAAGGAAGTAGATGATGTAAGTCTGGATTTATTTTACATAGCCGAAAAATAACACTCTTGTTAAGTAAAGTTTTATTACAGCCTAAACGAGCATTAAAGCTTTTATATCCCAAAGCAGTTTGGAATGTAAAAACAACCGAAAAGCAACTCTTCCTCACATTTGATGCTAAGGTTGGAAACCGCATCGTCAAACTGCCCGATGTCAAGATTGCTGAAGGCGTGCTCTCTACATCTGAACTGGCTGATGCTTCTACAGCAACCGCAGCCATCGCATCCGATAAATTCCA
>CAYQDP010000411.1:0-3107 GCA_964416235.1 uncultured Flavobacteriaceae bacterium
GGCTACCGCCGCAATGCCTTCTGGCGTCTTGATTTTTTTGTTTACTTTTTTCATCCAGGAAAAAAGTAAAAGTAAAATAAACTACTCACGACCCGCATTAAACCACTTATATAAAAAAGTGGTAGTAGAAGTAGTATCTGCAGAATGAATCTTTAAGGCCTTAAACTGAATTTTCAGCTTACCCGAATGAATGGATTTATTGGTGTTGATGAAACGTATTTCCTTAATGTCTTTATACGCGGTAGAATCAAAGGGATTAGAAATATATGGATTTAACCAGATAAATTCTTTGGCATCACTTGGCCATATGCGTTTACGAATGCGCTTCTTGCTTTTATCACGGTATTCAATAAAAAATTCATCATCGCGGTAAATTTGTTTTTTGATGCCTCTCCAGGCATTGAAATCATACGCCACATTACAGGCTAAAATATCTTTATGCTTCGGTAATGGAACCCATTCGGTGCTGTTGATTTCCTGCGGGGCTGCTAAATCGCTGATGGTAATTTTTACAGCTTCTTTATTTTTTTCCAAGATTAATGAATTATCCTGTTTTTTTATCACATGGTAGTTTTTTAAGATGGCTTGTATGGAATTGATTTCATTGCTGAGCAAATAAGAATTGTCGATGCCGCTTAAAAACTGTCCCGCAAAATAACCATCATGCCATATTAGAAAATCCGGTGCCTCCGCTGAATTGAAATACTCGGCAGTTTTTTTGTCAAAGTAAACCGACATGTTTAAATTTTGTAAAAACGGACGCGGCTTCCAATTGCTGAGATGATTGGCTTCCACATAACCAAAATCCCATGGGAAGAAATCCACGCTGCCATCTTTAATTTTGAACTGAATTTCATGCGATAGTTTGTAAGGGTATTTTAAATTATTGTATGTTTTTTTGCTGTTCAACTTCACATGTTGTTCATGATTGAAAACTGCATTCACAAAATACGCAGGTCCGTTTGGAATGCTTAAAATAAATTCACCGTAATCTTTTTTGTTAATGAGATTGCCATAAAAACTGAAAAACGAAACCGCTAATAAGGGGAAGGTGTATTTTGAAATATGTTTGTAAAACAAACCGCAGCAAATGATCAGCATAGCTAAACACACTAAGAATCCCATGTAATGTGAGTTATCCATTCTTACAATACTGTGAGTATAGCCGGTATACAAAAAGAAAATGCCAAAGAGCCAGAATAAACGGAAGTCGGCGTTTTTATTGAACCAAAACACCGAAACAGCCGAGGCTAAGGATAATATCAATAAGAAGGCACTTTCATTTTGGTTGTACACCGAGCTGATTTCGTTAAACATGATGATGTTTTGGAAATAAATCACCAATGAATCGGTAATAGGTGTAAAGCTTCTGAAGAGTGCCAGTCCGATGAGTACAAAAAACAAAACATTGTAGCCAAGTATGGTGATGAAAAGTTTTAACTCCGGCTTTTTATTGGTGAACACGGTGTATAAATAATACAATCCCTGATAGAGCGCGCAGGATAATCCAATGGCGCATTTGTAATAATAACCTACAATGGTAAACAGTGCGATGAGCACCAGGTAGCTTTGTTTTTTCTCTTTATGGTAAAGCAGTAAAAACAAAATGCAAATGAGACTGAAATAAGCTTCTGTGCTAAATACAACTAAACTACTTAATCCGAATAGAATTAAAGCGGTTTTTGCACTTGTTTCAAAATGTTTACCGGCTTTAAGAATAGCATATCCATACGTGAATTTTACCAAAATCTGAAAAAAGGTTCCAATGATGATGAGATAACCGTAGTGAACGGGGTTGTGTAAAAATGCCAGGGGCCCGTAAATATTGGTGATTTTATCGAGGTCTTGCGGCTGGTGACTTAAAATATAATTAAAGGCCCAAAAGTAAGAGCCGTCTAAGCCACCATAGATGCTATGATCCTGATAATTGAGTGTAACAATGGAAATGATGAATAAAATGAGGTAATTTATCCTGTTATTATTAAAAATATCCACCACTATTTGTAATTTTACGCAAAATAAAGCAAAAAAATGAGTGTTTACGATAAATACGAAGCGGTTATAGGATTGGAGTGTCACGTACAGTTACTTACGAAAACAAAAATGTATAGCAATGATGCTGCAGAGTATGGTGCTTTACCCAATACAAACGTAAGTGTAGTAACTTTGGGTCACCCCGGAACTTTGCCTCGTGTTAACAAACGCGCCATTGAATTTGCGGTGAAATTGGGTATTGCTACCAAGAGTACTATCACCACCGAAAATCAATTTGCCCGTAAGAATTATTTTTATGCCGATTTGCCAAAAGGTTATCAAATTACGCAAGACAAAACGCCGATTTGCACAGGCGGATATATTGGATTTAAATTAAAAGACGGACAAGAGAAGAAGATTAATTTGATTCGTATTCACATGGAAGAAGATGCAGGGAAGAGTATGCATGACATTGATCCATTTGAAACATTAATTGATTTAAACCGCGCGGGAACACCCTTATTAGAGATTGTCACTCAACCGGATTTTAGAAGTGGAGAAGAGGCGTATGCTTATTTAAATGAAGTTAGAAAATTAGTTCGTTATCTGGATGTGTGTGACGGAAACATGGAGGAAGGTTCTTTACGTTGCGACGCGAATATTTCTGTTCGTTTAAAAGGAGCGAAAGAATATGGTAAGCGCACAGAGGTGAAAAACATGAACTCTTTCCGTAATGTACAACGCGCGATTGATTTTGAAATTAAACGTCAGATTGATTTAATTGAGAATGGTGAAACAGTATCTGTTGAAACGCGCAGTTTTGATGCAGTAAACGGAACAACTTTTACTTTGCGCAGTAAAGAAAGCGCGAATGATTACCGTTATTTTCCGGAGCCGGATTTACAACCGGTTTTTGTAACCGCAGATTATATTGAGGGTGTAAAAAAGAATTTACCTCCTTTACCAAATGACTTACACAGCAAATATGTGAATGAATTAAAATTAAGTGAATACGATGCTTCGGTTTTAACGGAATCGAAGGAGATTGCACTTTATTTTAATGAACTTATTTCATGTACAAAAAACTATAAGTCGGCAGCCAATTGGGTGATGGTGAACGTAAAATCGTTTTT
>CAYQDP010000412.1:0-3106 GCA_964416235.1 uncultured Flavobacteriaceae bacterium
CTTTGGCATGAAAAATATATTTTCCTTCGGGTAAATTGGTGGTTTTAATGTTATTTTGTGTACTCCATACACTGTAATTTTCTTCGTCGCTGCCTTCAATCCAATAACTGAATTCAACCGCGGTTTTATTTTCAAAGCAATTATACCCTAAAATAAAACTCAATTGATTATGAGAGTAAGTAATATTAAAATCAATACCGGAAGCATCATCACCCGACGCTACGTTATTGATGATGGTATCTTTTTTAGAAATAACTGAGGTTAAAAAGAAATTGTAAGAACGTTTTAATTTTTCTTTTTGCTTGTTCACCAAAAACAAGCCTTCGTCGGTACAGATAAACGTTGTTTTGTTTAAGCTGTCGTAAGTAATTAAGTTGACTTTGGTGTCTTTTAATTTATTGGTGATTTCGTTGTTGATGTAGCTTTTTCCGTTTTCGGAAGTAATATAAATCACTTTGTTTTCAATGCGGTTGAGCTTTTTATTTTCATACGACTGCGAACAAATTAAATCGCCTTCCAACTCCGCCGCTCTGAAAATTTCGGAACTTTTTGTCGCGGCATAAAACTCCGGTGATTTAATACACTCTACTCTGTTGTCGGCTCTTTTTCTTACGGCAAACACGCCGCTGTCGGTACCAATTAATAATTTGTTCTTATAAGTAAACACATAATTCTCGCCTAACATCTGAGGTAATCCTTCTTGCTTTTGAATGGAATCCAATAAGAATGAACGGTAATAATTCAAATAATAAATACCGTTACTGGCGCAACCAAAATAAATATTCTTATGAAAATCGGAGGCTAAACTTAATACCGGAATGTTTAACTGATAGGTCTTGATATAGGTGAATTTTTTCTCGATGTAACTGTACACATCTACACCTTCATCGGTACCGGTATAAATTAATTCCTTTTTATAAGGGTCGGATAAAATGCAAAAACTGCGCGTGTTATTTCCTTGTCGGATGGTTTTTCCGTCGTAAATAAAAACACCCTTCTCGGTGGAGATAAATAAATCGTTATCAATTTTGGTGAGATTCCAGGTTTGCTTGTTGAAACCTTGCAAAAACTCAAATACATTGTTAACCGGATTAAAAAACTGCACGCCTTTATCGGTTGACACAAATAATTTCCCATCGTAATAAGCTGCACCTGTTACGAGTCCTGATATGCCGGTCTGACGATCGTATTTAAATAATTTGGAGTTAAGCTCTACAAAGGAAACCCCATAGTAAGTGGCTAACCATAAATTATTGTTTCGGTCTTGAAATCCTGACTTTACATTATCCTCATAAATTCCGGTTTTAGAATTTAAGCGTTTAATGATTTCTAAATTTTTATTGATGAGGAAAGCGCCCTTCTTATTGGACGTAATCACAAAGTTTCCATCCTTTAACTCGCAACCGTTGTTAAACTCCGACTCCAATAATTCCGCGTCGCTGTTGTTATTCCATTTTTCAAATTTGGTTTTGGTGGGTGTAACGGAATCATAGGTGACTTTGTAAATCCCGAGATTACGATAGCCCATCGCGAAGGTGTTGGCGTTGATGCGGTAATTAAAAAATGCTTTTTCAGAAATTAAACTTTCGGTGTTGGCGACATAATTCATCACGGCATTGTCGAGCACCAGCACATTATTGTCAAGGTCTGTTACAAACAAATGCTTCCCCATGGCAAAAGCACGGATATGAAAAGCGTTTTGTGGTGAATACGCACGGTAGGAATTTCCTTTTTTCTCGATGAGTTTATCGGCAGATAAAAAATAGAGATTCCCGTTTAAAGAAAGAATTTGTTTGATGGGTTCTTGCGGCTGATCATTGGTATTAAGGTTTCCTTTCAACGAAACGCTTACATAGCGACCGTTCTTGTTTTTTTCAATGGTAAATATTTCCTTCCGAATCATTAATGATACTATAGGCAGGAATCAAATCCGGTAAGGCTATGATTTGCCAGTTGAGTCCGTCGTAAACCAAAACCCCGCTTTGGTTGGCCATAAACACACGACCTTCTTTATCTTGCGCTACCCCGTTGTTATTGGCACCCTGGTTGTATTCTTTGGGTAAATAATTATGAATGAAATACTCCCCTTTTTGAGCCCGGATGGTTAAAGCCGCAAAAAGCAACAGAAATAAAGTGTATTTAAGTTTTGTAAACAAGCTTCTAATTTACAAAAAAAGCGCCACAGTAAATGTGACGCTTTCATAGGAAAAGGTTCGACTTATTGTCTATTTTTCTACAACTGCCTTTTTAACGGCAATGATTTTGTCGTTTTGTTTAATCTGCACCATGTAAACGCCGGCAGCAAAACTTTCGGTATTGATTACTAAATGCTGATTTAATGATTTAACTGAATAGACTGTTTGTCCGAGTGTATTCACTAAATCCACCGTCGTTTCAGATTTTGGTAAACTATTTAAATCGATGTTCATGACTGAATTAGCAGGGTTTGGATAAATACTTATGCGAGATGCTAAAGCATTTAAATCCGCAATAGAAGTTGCACCGATTTTATCGTTCGATTGATTACTGCGTGTTTTGGTTTTTAAAACCATTGGTGAATTGACACCGTATTTTGCGGTAGCATTACAGTTAAAGCCGCTGGCATCTACAAACCATTTTACACCCAATGGCCAGAAAGATGAATAAAACGGATCGTTCGCTAAATTTCCTACGGTGCTGGCAATTAATGTTTCAGTACCGGTGGCAATCGTTCTGCGTTTTACATTATAAATAGTTACCGGTGGCACGCTTGATTCAATCGCATAACTATTCCAATTGAAGTTACCATTCATTTGATCCTGAATAAAAATAGTTTCGTGCCATTTACTCATGGCGCTGTAATTACCGCAAGAATCGCGTAATTGTAATTTATATTTATAATAAGTTAGATTAGGGTCGCCGTTAGCCGGACCAACACTTCTGTTCGTATCTACGTACATGCTAAATGCAGACTTATGTACCGATGCAATACGTTTATAAGTATTTAAGCTTACTTCTCGGTAAACGATGAAACTATCGGCAGATGGATATAAAGTTTTCTCCCAATAGATTTCATTATTAACACTTAAACTGTCAACCGTAACCTGACAAATATCCGGAGTTGGCG
>CAYQDP010000413.1:0-3091 GCA_964416235.1 uncultured Flavobacteriaceae bacterium
GGCCAGATTGTTGACCAAAACTATAAACCTAATAATGAGGTCCTATTTTTGTATACCGGAAAAAACCATAAAATTCAATTGCGCAAAAACGGCTACTCCTATGAAATCTTAAAACACAACAATCTTCCTAACCTTTCCGCTAACAAAAAAAACAAGGTTAGCAATCAGTTTTCTTCAGAAGTAAACAGAATAGATATAAACTTCATGAATTGCTCAAACTCCTCTGAGTTAATTTTAGAAGGTAAAAGCAAGGATTATCTTAATTATTATATCAATGGAAATTATGCGCCGTTTGTTTACTCCTATTCAAAAGTTACCTACAAAAACATTTATCCTTTTATAGACATGGAATTTATTCTTACTCAGGATAGTTCATCACCATTTAAATACAACATCATTCTTCATCCCGGCTCGAACATCAATAACATTAAATTTATGTGTGAAGGTGCCGACAATATTTATATCGAAAATAATCTGCTTCACTTTAAAACAAATCAAGGCATTTTAAAAGAAGAAATTCCGGCGAGTTATTATCTAAACAGACCTAATGAGAAAAGTAACATTCAATTTTCTCTCAATAAAAATATCATTTCATTCAAAGGAAATTTCAACCCTTCAGAAACTTTTGTCATCGACCCTTCAACTAATCTTGTGTGGGGAACCTATTACGGTGGAAGCTCTTTAGATTACTGCACTTCTGCTTCAAGCGATACCTTGAATAATATTTATTTCGCAGGATATTCACTTAGCTCCAACATTGCAACTGCAGGAACACATCAGTCTACCATTAACGGAAGCTTCGATGCTTATATTGCCAAATTTGATGTGAATGGTAACAGAATGTGGTGTACTTATTTCGGTGGAACGAGTGTAGATGTGGCTTACGCTATCTTTGCTTTAAAAAACGGAATTATTTATATAAGTGGTGATACCTTCAGCACAAGCAATGTAGCTACCCCCGGAGCACATCAAACAACTTATGGCGGAGGAGTAGATGATGCCATACTCGCGAAATTTGATGCGAATGGTACTTTAATTTGGGCCACTTATTATGGCGGAACCATGCACGATATTTCTCAAGGTGTTGTGGTAGATAATAATGGTGATATAATCATGACAGGTCACACCGAAAGCGCTAACACCGCTAACGTTATCGCTACGAGTAGTGCTTATCAGAACTTCTATGCCTTAAATTATGATGTATTTATAGTAAAATTCAATGCTAATGGCGTTCGACAATGGGGAACTTATTATGGTGACTCAGGCGTAGACGAAGCATGGGCCATTACTTGTGATGCAACTAATAATATTTATGTAACGGGAATCACTAATAGCTCATTTGGAATTTCAACTGTGGGTTCACATCAAACTACTCCCGGAGGAAACGTTGATGCTTTCATTGCCAAATTTAATCCTGCAGGAACTGCTTTAGTTTGGGGCACCTATTATGGTGGGAGTGGCGATGATCAGGGAACTTCAATGGAAGTTAACAACTCTGTACTTTACGTTGGAGGAAATACAACAAGTCCGAATAACATTGCAACACCTGCAGCTCACCAAACAACCATCAGCAGTGCTGATGACGCCATGCTAATGGCTTTCAATTTGAGTGGAACCCGCGTTTGGTCAACTTACTTTGGAGGTAATGATGTTGATTACATAAACGACATTGTTATTGGGAAAAACTCCGATATTTTCTTTTGTGGTTCTACATTAAGCAACATACAAATCAGTACACTCGGAGCATGGCAATCCAATTTAAGTACAGTAAATTTTTACGATGCTTACTTTGCACAATTCAGCAATAACGGCAACAGAAAAGTGTGTACTTATTATGGTGGTGCAGATAACGATAATGCGCGCGGAATTGCTCTCGATAAAATCGGAAAAGTTTATATTGCGGGAGAAACTTCAAGCTCAGCTAATATTGCAACAACAGGAGCCTTTAATACAAGTTACAGCGGAAGCGGAGATGGTTTCCTTGCTAAATTTTGTGTAGCACCTGAACCTTCAATTTCTCCGGCCGGCTCATTAACTTTATGTGCCAATAATGCATTTTCAATTAACACTATTGGAACTTATTCGGCTTATTCATGGAACAGCGGACCATTAACCTCTACTCTTAGCGCAATTACTCCAAGTGTAGCCGGTACGCTTTATTACGCCATAACCGTTACTGATAATACAGGTTGCGATGGCACTTCAGATTCTTTAACCATTTATGTAAATCTTTGTTTGAGTACAAATGAAATTGCAGTCAACAACAATATTAAAATCTACCCTATTCCAACCTCAAATATTTTACATGTTTCTACTTCGCAGACTAACACACAAGTAAAATTGTTAAGCATTGAAGGTAAAATAGTATTGGAACAAAAATTTGAATCTCCAGATTTTGAAATTAATCTTCAATCCATTTCAGAAGGAGTTTACATTTTACAATTGCAAAACGAAAATAATACCTTGACCAAAAAAGTAATCAAGCACTAAAACAATGAACCTACGCGCCCTTGCTTCCATATTATTTGTTTGCTTGATGAAAGTAACTCTTGCGCAACTGTCTGTTGGGCGCGACACGATTACTGTTTATGAAAACAATGCCGTTTTAAAAATGCCCTGGTCTGGCGGTCTTAATTCTTGCATTTTTTCTCAGGCTGATTTGAATGCCGACGGAAAACAAGATTTAGTTGTTTTTGATAAAGTAAATTATTTCGCTTACGGACATATTCGTTGCTATCTTAATTCAGGCGGAATAGGCGAAACAAAATATATCTATGCGCCTGATTTTACTTCTAAGTTTCCGAAAGTGGAACAATGGATGGTTTTAGCGGATTATAATAATGATGGCAAAAGCGATTTATTCACTTATGTTCCCGGTGGAATTAAAGTATTCAAGAATACATCTACAGGAAGTAATTTAAGTTTTCAATTATTCAAAACCACTTTAATATCCAATATTACACCAACAACAAGCGCCTCTTACGCGCCTGTTTTTTCCGGAGTAGTTGCTATTCCTGCAATCAATGATATTGATAGCGATGGGGATTTAGATATTCTTACATTCGGAACATCAGGCTATCAAATCGAGTTT
>CAYQDP010000414.1:0-1444 GCA_964416235.1 uncultured Flavobacteriaceae bacterium
ATCCGAAACTTTCTTAGCGCCTATACTGTTAATTAGTATTTTTCTGAAAGTTTCACGCTTATTCTCTGATTTAGTATCAGACACTTTTTTTAATACAGCTTCAAATAACCTAGCAAAATCTTCTGATTTCAAAAACTCAGGTTCAATTTCCTCATTTGACAATCCATTAAAATACTCGTTTAATCTCTCTAAGAAAAGATTTAGCCTTTCCTGCTTTACCTTCCCATAGTAATTGAATCCTTCAGCTAAATACGGTCCTACACTTGGGATAAATGACAGGCTAGCAGTAACTAAAGAATTGATGGCCGTCTTCTTCGAGATATTTAATTTATTTAGGTTAAAATCTGGTGTTTCTTGTTCCATTTATCAACTTTATATCAATATGTTACTGTTAGGCTAAAATAGTCTTTTAATGTTAAACTTCCTTAATGGTCTGTTTCTCTTATTTTAGCGTATTTTTTAACACTTCGAATGATTAAATTTGTGTAAAGCGCATGATTCTTGCATCTTAATAGATATCTTGACTTCGCTCGTCATGACGGAAAAGGAAAACATATTAATTCATAAGCTGGATGAGTTTATACGCAAGTATTACAAAAACCAACTCATCAAAGGTGCCTTGTACTCCACCGCACTATTGGTAAGCGCTTACTTGCTGGTGGTGTTATTGGAATACCTGGGTGAATTCAGCACCACAGTGCGCAGCATTTTGTTTTATACGTTTTTATTCAGCAGCGTTTTTGTACTCGTTAAATTTATTTTTATTCCGCTTTCCAAACTTAAGCGTTACGGAAAAATTATTTCCTACGAAGAAGCAGCGGCTATTATCGGTACGCATTTTACAAACGTGCAGGATAAGCTGCTTAACGTTCTTCAATTGCAAAGCGAAAGAAAGTTCAGCGGCTCCGATGAATTACTCATGGCAAGCATCAATCAAAAAGTGAACGAATTAAAACCCGTTCCTTTTACTTCAGCCATCAACATCTCAGAAAATAAGAAGTATTTGAAATATGTTTTGCCTCCACTCTTTCTCACCATTGCTATTGCTCTCATTTGGCCGCATATTCTCACCAAGAGCACTACGCGTTTAATGCATCATCAAACGTATTTTGAAAGTGAGGCGCCGTTTCAATTCACCATCGAGAACAATGAATTAAAAGCCGTACAGCAACAAGATTTTATCTTGAAATTAAAATTAACGGGCGATGAAATTCCCAATGAAGTTTTCATTTCAATTGATGGCAATGAATTTAAACTTGAAAAAGAAAATAATTTAACGTTCAATTATACGTTTAAGAACGTTCAAAGCAGTACGCCTTTTGTTTTAACTGCTGCCGGCTACAACTCCAAATCTTACGAGTTGGAAGTTTTACCTAAGCCGGTGTTGATGCAGTTTAATGTACACTTAAAATATCCGGCTTACCTAAACCGCAAAGACGAGAAC
>CAYQDP010000414.1:1454-3090 GCA_964416235.1 uncultured Flavobacteriaceae bacterium
CTCGGATTCGAGTTCACGAACATCGTTGGCGGTCGCAAAGACGAGAACATCGCGAACAGCGGAGATTTACAAGTACCGCAAGGCACAAAAATCGATTGGGAATTCAATACTAAAAACACCAATAATCTTATTCTTGGATTTGGAGACACTACTTTAAACGCTTCGCAAAGTGCGGAGAATAAATTTTCGTTCAGCAAGATTTTATTTCGCAGTACGGGCTATTTCATCAAAACGCAAAATCAGTTTGTCAGCTCACAAGGTGATTCAGTTAACTATGGCATCAATGTTATCGCAGATCAATCACCTTATATCGATGTGAGTGAAAAAACAGATTCCATCAATATTAAAAACATTTATTTCAGCGGCAGCATTAAAGACGATTATGGTTTTTCGAAATTAGTGTTCCGCTATACGCATTACACCAGAGATTCATTGGGTAATTCACAACAAAAAAGCGGAGAAAACATTTTAGGTGTCAACAAAACACAAATCTCACAACCTTATTTCTACTACTTCGATGCCAATCAGTTTAATTTAAAACCCGGCGATAAAATTGAATATTATTTTGAAGTGTGGGACAACGACGGCGTAAACGGTGCAAAGCCTGCTAAAACAAAAGTGATGCAGTTTAAAGCGCCTACCATTGATGAAATTAATGAAGCTACCGGAAAGAATAATGAGGAAATTAAAAAAGACCTCGATGAAAGTATCAAGAAAGCGAAAGAACTTCAGAAAGACATTAATGAGCTCACCCGCAAAATGAATGATAAAAAACAATTGGGTTGGGAAGACAAAAAGAAACTGGAAGAACTATTGAACAAGCAAAAAAATCTCGAAAAGAAAATCGACGAGATTAAGCAGGAGAACCAGCAAAACAATCAGCAGCAAAACGAATTTTCTCAGCAGGATGAATCCCTTCTCGAAAAACAAAAGCAATTGGAAAAATTGTTTGAGAATGTGATGACACCCGAAATGAAGAAGATGTTTAATGAGTTACAAAAGCTCATGGACCAGCTCGATAAAAACCAGATTCAGCAGAAACTGGAAGAGATGAAATTAAACAACAAAGACATTGAGAAAGAATTAGACCGCGCTTTAGAAACCTTCAAGCAATTTGAAGTGGAACAAAAAATGCAGCAGGCTATTGATAAATTGGATGAACTGATTAAAAAAGAAGAACAATTAAATAAAGAGACCGAAGCGAAGAAAGACACTAAAGAAGATAAAAACGCTGCGGATAAAAAAGAAGATGGCTCTAAAAAAGACGGAGAAGAAAAAAAGGAGGATAAGAATACGGAGAACAAAGAGAACAAAGAAAATAAAGACAATGCAGGCAGAGAACAAAACAGCAAAGACAGTAAAGACTCTAAAGAAAATAAGAGTAAGGACAATAATGAATTAAAAAAAGAACAGGACGAGATTAAAAAAGAGTTTGATAAGTTAGCGGAAGACATGAAAGAGTTGGAACAAAAAAATTCCGAACTCGAGCAACCTAATCAAATGCCTGATACCAAAAATGAACAAAAGCAGGCCGAAGAAGAAATGCAAAACAGCTCTGAACAATTGAGCAAGAACAATAAGAAAAACGCTTCCAAAAATCAGAAAGAAGCACAGAAGCAAATGGAGAAAATGAAGC
>CAYQDP010000415.1:0-3056 GCA_964416235.1 uncultured Flavobacteriaceae bacterium
GTAGCTGAAAATGAAGAAGGACATCAACAAAAATTACCAGATGCTTGCGGCATTTTGATTTATCCCGATTGCAAAAACTGTGATCCGAATAAAAAGAAGAAGCGGTAGTTTTTAATTTATCAATGGAATAAATCGCTCTATCATGCTTATAAGTCAAGCGACTTTAACCATATTATAGCGGCATCCGTATTATTAAAAATTTTGGTAGGCACCAATGGCCTATGAAAATTGATATAAAAGTTGGCAATTATTTTTTGTGGTAAATTATTTACAACATAAGCTTCCGCCAAAGTATACTCAACTGCCTCTGGTGATGCCGCAAAATCTCGGGCAGCCGATGTAGCTGTAGTTTGCTTACCGGCAACGTTTAAAACTAGAACCTTTTTGGCTCCTGATATTTCTTTGGTTGCTTGTAACAACTCTCTTGCTTCTTTCACATCCAGCTCTACATGATCACCAAATTCCAACACAACAATACCATCCTCGCGCATCCTAGCTGTGGAGTGCGAAAGCTGTATTTGTTTTTTCGGACTAATTGTTTTCATTTCATTAAGCTTCGCAACCAAAGTTCGGCTTCACTTTTGTCGGTAAAAAACCTTGTCGGTACAATTGGTTTATTTATTTTAATATAAAGATTACCCAAAATTTTCATGGCTAACTCTTTGCTGTATAAAGCAACAGCTGCCAAATGTGTACTGAATTTTTCTGAAGCCGCAATATCACGAGTTTCTCTTGTAACCTGAAAAAATTCTTCTCCACTCAGCATTACATAAAACTTTTTATTTGGATATGCCTCCTCTGCTTGCTGTTTCGACAACCAAACATCCTTCTCTTTTAAAACAGCATCTTGTTTTACAACAAACTCTACAAAGAAGTCTTCGTGTATAGTCATTGTATAAATATCGTTGTCAAATTTCTTCATTTAACCATTATTTTATAAACGTTTGAAGCCATTTAACTGCTTCAGCTCGCTTTGTAAAATATTTAGTCGGAACTTTTGGGCGATTGATTTTTATATATAGTTTACCTAGAATTTTATACGCCAACTTATCACTACAAAAGGCCACAGCTCCATGATGTGTGGAATGCTCAGGAGACGCGGCTAACTCTCATGCTTCACGTGAAGTGTAAAACGTACCTTCAGCTTCCATCAGAATAAAAGCCTTTTTTTCTCCTAATACGTCTGTTATAAACTTTTTAGATTCAATTATGTCGGTAGTATCAAAAACAGCGTTATTTTTAATCACTAATTCAACAAACCCATTAACATGAACGTTTAATTTAATGGTATTTGTTTCAAATTGTTTCATATCGACAAACTATACTTTTTAAAAGATGAACCCTATTAAAATATATGATAAATATAAGATTCTAAATCAGATTAGAAAAAGAAAAAACGAAATAAAAATTGGGGAAAAAGCTCTTTTTTACGAGTTTAACGATTTATCTGTCAGCAATTTGAGAAAATCAGCTGCTCTTTTTGTCTTAATTGGAATTCCTGAAGACATTGGCGTAAGGGCGAATTTCGGGCGTGGTGGCGCACAAACAGCTTGGAAACCTGCACTCGAAAGTTTCCTTAATATGCAGCACAATTATTTTCTTAATGCTGAAAACATCTTGGTGTTAGGGGAAGTAGAAACGGATGATTTGATGAAAGCTGCTGAAGAACTTAATCCGAAAACAAAGGAAGATTTAGAACGCTTACGTTATCTCACCTCTGAGATTGACACGCGTGTTTCGAATATAATTGAAACCGTAGTTGCGGCCGGGAAAATTCCGATTATTATTGGTGGCGGACATAACAACGCTTATGGCAACATAAAGGGAAGTTCACGTGCGCTTCAACAAAAAATAAATGTAATTAATTGCGACCCGCACGCTGATTTTCGTCCGCTTGAAGGCCGTCACAGCGGAAACGGTTTCAGTTATGCCTATAAAGAAAATTACGTTGGGCGTTATTCTTTATTTTGCATGCACGAACAATACAACACCACTGATGTATTGCAGGAAATTCAACAGAACAATACTTCGGTATATTTTTCGAGTTATGAAGATGTTTTTGTGCGGGAAAATAAAACATTTTCGGAATGTCTTGAGCAAAATATTTCATTTGCCAAAAACGCACCTTGTGGTGTTGAAATTGATTTGGATGCCATTACCAATGTTCCTTCGAGTGCAAAAACAAGCAGTGGTATTTCGCCGGTGCAAGCGCGACAATATGCGTATCGTTGCGGAAACAAATTAAATGCAGTTTACTTTCACATTGCCGAAGGCGCTCCGGTGTTATCGCACATAAAAGCCGATAACAAAACAGGTAAGCTCATTGCTTACCTGATTAGTGATTTTATTAAAGGTGTTTCGGAAAAATAATTAATTAGGCTTGCTAATTTTCTTGATTTGCTCAATCTCGATTTTTAATCCGCGTAGCATATTCATAATGCTGTCGAGATTCAATTCTTCATCCTTATAATCGCCAATATTAATACTGCAAGTGTATTCCCACAATTCTAAAACTTCATCCAACCTTACTTTATAGGGCTGATACATTTTATTATCGGAATGCAACTCAACAGTTCCCTCCTTTTTGTTTACGTTATGTAATCGCTTATAACTTAAACCGTCGTCTTTGGTAACAACAATATAAGTATTACCGTCTTTCATGTCATCTAAGCGTTCAAGATATTTGCCAATCACAAAAGATCCATCCTTCAGTGGCGGCATTGAATCACCTTTAATAGGAAAAGCGCGATGTTTTCCTACAGGAAGAAAAGGCAGTTTCATTCGAGGCAAACGCTCTATGTAATCCGGATCGGAATAACCTCGTAAATAACCTGCCGAAGCTTTTACCGGAATTAATTCAATCATGTCATCCCCTTCATTATCGATAATCACCGGAAATAAAATACGGTTCTTGCCGATCTTCATGAGTGCATCCGGATTCGTTTTTTTCAAATCGCCTTTTATAAGGGCATCAATGGCAATATGAAAATACTCTGATAATTTTATCAGCAAATCTATTGGCGGCTCGTTTCTCCCCTCCTCGTACCCGCCAATTC
>CAYQDP010000416.1:0-3043 GCA_964416235.1 uncultured Flavobacteriaceae bacterium
CATTTATCAGCAGGATTTGAAGGCGGCATGATTGTTTTAGCAGGCTCAGCCATGATATTTGAAGGGATTAATGCCATCATTACCAAACCAGAAATTCACGAAGCCGATAAGGGGATTTATCTCACTATTGTAGCAGGCGCTATTAATTTATTTTTGGGAAGATTTCTAGTGAATAAAGGAAAGAAGGAGCATTCGCCGGCGCTGCAAGGTGAAGGCAAACATTTAATGTCGGATGCATGGTCGAGCGTAGCCATTGTGGTCAGCTTAACATTAGTTTACTTCACCAAATGGTATTTTGTAGATTATGTGGTGAGTATTTTAATGGGTATTTACATTTTACTGGAAGGCTTTAAAACACTGCGTGATTCGGTGAATGACCTGCTCGACAAGGCCGACTTTGAAAAAATCAATCACCTAATAGAGTTACTTAACAAAAACAGAAAAACGGAATGGATAGACGTTCACAATTTGCGGGTGCTGAAGTATGGCGAAACCCTGCATGTGGATTGCCATATTACACTACCCTGGTATCAGAGTTTAGAAGACAGCCATAATCAGGTGGACTCTGTGGAGCAACTGATAAAAAAGGATTTTGACAGGGAGATAGAATTTTTCATACACGCTGATCCTTGCGTTCCTCCTACTTCATGTTCCGTTTGTCAGATTACTGAATGCAAGCAAAGGAAATCAGAGTTTCAAAAGAAAATTGACTGGAATATTGATAATTTATTACCTGACACCAAACATAGAGCTTAAATTTTTACGCCAATAACGCAAACATCATCCACTTGCTCATGCTGTCCTTTCCATTTATAAAACTCATTAGCAATTGTATACTGCTGTTCCATCAATGATTTTTCGGAAACAGAAGAAATCAATTCCTTCAGTTGTTTGTTTTTAAATTTTTTTCCTTTTTCGCCTCCGAACTGATCTGCGAAACCATCAGTGAACAGATACAATGTTTCATCTTGATTTAATTCTAAATCAAAACACCGGAATGATTCTTCCCTGATTCCAAATCCAACCGGCATTCTATCATAGTCCAATTCTTTTACAGCATTAGGCGAAACAATTAACGGTACAATATTTGCGGCAGCATATTTTACTTTATTAATTGATTTATCCAAACACAATAACACTCCATCAAATCCATCTTTCTGATCGTCTTTACCAATATTTCTAATTAATTTTTGGCGTACATAATTAAAAATATCATGAGGTTCTAGTATATTTCTTTCATTTATGGCTTCATTCAAAAAACTAATATTTAGCAAACTCATAAATGCTCCAGGCACACCATGCCCCGTACTATCACAAACAGCTAAATAAAATTTTCCATCTCTGAAAGTTGCCCAATAAAAATCGCCAGAAACTATGTCTTTTGGATTGAAGTAAACAAAGTGATCTGGCAAATGCGCATTTAAGAATTCCTTGTGCGCTAATAATGCGAATTGAATTTTTTTCGCATAATTAATACTATCTAAAACTTCCTTTTGTTTTTGTTCAACCAGATTTTTTTGACGCACTATCAATTCGTTAGATTGCTTCTTTTGCTGCAAACTTTTATATACAAAAAACGCAAACAAACTAACTAAAACCAATCCAAAAATAACGCTTCCAATAACTATGTTTTTACGTTTATTTTTTTCGTTAGCTTGAATTTGTAACTTATCCAATTCTGCTTTTGCCAGTGTTTTAATTTCTGCTTCTTTACTATTAAACTCAATTTGAAATTGAGCTTTCATCGATGCCTTTCTAACTTCATCATTTTGAATTGAATCTTTCAAATTATAATACATCTCATGCATTTCTATAGCATTTTTATAATCTCCTTTTGCCTTGTAAACTTTATAAAGCAACTCTGCATCACTTTTCATTTGACTAACTACCCCAATATCTTTTGCGATTTCCATTGATTTTTTGAGCACCTCTAAAGCTTTCTCGTCTTTACCTTGTAAATAATACACATTACCAATGTAATAGTATGACGCGGAAATCTCCCGGACATTATTGATTTTTGTATTGATCCTTAATGCATTTTCGAAATACAACAATGCTTCATTCAATTTCTTTTTATGTTGATAAATTGTTCCGAGATAAATTAAATTTACGGCCTGCTGATAGGTGTCATTAATTTTCTCATTAATTTTCAAACTTCTTATCTGACATTCTTCTGCTTTTTCAAATTCATTTTTTTCAAAATAAGTTTGTCCCAGATTACTTAAAGCGTATGCTGCTTGCGACAAGTTACCAATCAAATAACTAATCTCATAACTCTCCTTAAACAATTCGATTGCTTTCTCAATATCTTTTTGTTCAAAATATACTGCGGCTAATTTATTTAAGATAACAGACTCTTGCCGTTTATCTTTTATTTTTCTTGCAAAATCTAAAGCGTTAACAAAACTGTTAATTGCCTCGATACTATTTCCTTGCTCACCAAAAACATTTCCAATATTACTTAATGTTATTGCCTGTTGACGTAAATCTCCGAGTTTATTAGATATTACCAGACTCTGTCTGTAATACTCTAATGCTTTGTTATACTTGCCTTGTTCTTTAAAGAGATTACCAATGTTGTTCAAGGTGGTAGATCCTTGTTTTAAGTTGTGACTTTTTTCACTTATTGCATAACTAAGATTAAAATATTTGAATGCACTATCATTAATGTCGCGCGAATTATAATTAACCCCAATTCCATTTAAAGTTTTAGCCAAACCAACGTAATCTTTAATTTCATATTGAATTTTTAAGGCCTGAAAATGCAATTTAACTGATTCTTCATATTCACTTTTTAAATAGCGAACAGCAGCCTGTATGCCTAATGCTGAAGCCAGATACTTTTTATTATTCCGTTTTGAAGCTTCCTGATACTGAATTTTAGAATAATATTCGGCGCTATCTGGTAACGAAAACAAGTAGCCGTCCCAAGCTAATGTTTGTAAGGCATTGAATCTGGATGTGTCATTCAAAGCATTATCATTCCAAATTTTCAACAGTGAATCCTTATTAATCTGCGCTTCGAGATTATTCAAAATTAATA
>CAYQDP010000417.1:0-2977 GCA_964416235.1 uncultured Flavobacteriaceae bacterium
AATTCCTGGATTAAAAACCAACGTTC
Source organism: uncultured Flavobacteriaceae bacterium (assembly GCA_964416235.1). GTDB lineage: Bacteria > Bacteroidota > Bacteroidia > B-17B0 > Aurantibacillaceae > JAHEYG01. The sequence goes on from CAYQDP010000417.1 coordinate 27, forward strand.
TAATAAACAAGTCCCGGTTTCCATTAACGGATTTCAAATCGGTGCTGTTTTATTTTAAAAACATTCTGTGGGATTTGGTCTTTATAACATTGCTGCCGAATCAAAACGTCCGGTTAAAATTAACGACCAACTCAACACAGTTCGCTACGAGGAATTGTTCATGAATTACATTACCGGCTATTATGAATTTGTTTTACTAAACAAACGCTTTTTTGAAATTGACATTCCTGTTGAGTTGGGCTTAGGCCGATATGTTTACAATCTTAAAGATGAATCACAGAGTAAATTACTTTGGCATGAAACTGGTCCGATTAAGCTCAGCAGCGCCGGATTACAAATAATTCTCAAACCGCTAAAATGGATAGGTTTTGTCGGAATGGGCGGCTATAGATTTGTTCGCTTCAACGAAAAAACCAATCTGAACTTTAATAACTTCTATTACAGCTATGGTATATGGGTGGATATACGACAAATTCACAGAGATATTCGCTTTTATGGCTTCAAACGACCGAAATACCGAAAAAAAGTTAAGGCTATTTTAGCATCTAAACCTTAATTTGTATCTTGTTCTACATTTTATCGACTACATTAAACGCCTATGAAAGGAATTATTTTAGCCGGAGGTTCCGGTACCCGATTACACCCATTAACGCTTGCCATGAGTAAGCAAATGATGCCTGTTTATGATAAACCAATGATTTATTATCCGCTTTCGGTGTTAATGATGTCTGGTATCAATGAAATACTTATCATTTCAACACCTCACGATTTGCCTAACTTTCAAAAACTATTAGGAACAGGCGAACAAATTGGCTGTAAGTTTTCTTATGTAGTGCAAGAAGTTCCTAACGGATTAGCTCAGGCATTCGTACTTGGTGAAAAATTTATTGGCAAGGATAAAGTGGCGCTCATTTTAGGTGATAATATTTTCTATGGTGTTGGATTAGGTGGGGCTTTGCGTCAGATTAACAATCCCGATGGCGGTGTGGTATTCGCGTATCACGTGAGCGACCCGGAGCGTTATGGTGTAGTTGAATTTGACGAGAATAACAAAGTGCTTTCTATTGAAGAAAAACCAAAAGAGCCCAAATCGAATTATGCTGTACCCGGATTATATTTCTATGACAACGATGTGGTTGAAATTTCAAAAAATTTAAAACCTAGTCCGCGCGGCGAATATGAAATCACCGATGTAAACAAAGAATATTTAAAACGCGGTAAATTAAAAGTTAGTATCATGGATCGCGGAACAGCCTGGTTAGATACAGGAACTTTTAAATCGTTAATGCAAGCCGGACAATTTGTGGAAGTGATTGAAGAACGTCAGGGTTTAAAAATCGGTTGTATCGAAGAAGTAGCTTACAACATGGGCTATATCAATAAAGAACAATTGCGTAAAGTAGCCGAGCCTCTTACAAAAAGCGGTTATGGAAATTATTTGTTAGGCCTATTGGATTAAAGCGTGGAAAACTACAAACCTTTACTGGAATTATTTAACGCGCATCTCAACTCCTATTTAAAAGAGTTAGACAAGAAACAACCGCGCGAATTATACGATCCCGAAAATTATATTTTATCGTTGGGAGGAAAACGTATTCGTCCTTTACTGGCGCTTATCGGATGTGATTTGTTTGATAAAAACCCATCGCATTCATTAAATGCCGCATTAAGCGTGGAGCTGTTTCATAATTTCTCTCTTATTCACGATGATATTTTAGATAAAGCACCTTTACGCCGAGGCATGCCAACCGTTCACAGTAAATGGAATACCGATATTGCGATTTTAAGTGGTGATGTCATGCTAGTTAAAGCCTTCGATGTTTTAAAAAACTATGAAGCAACAAAATTATCTTCCTTGTTAAGTTTATTTGCAAGCACCTCCATAGAAGTTTGTGAAGGTCAGCAAATGGATATGAATTTTGAAACCCAACAAAACGTGAGCGTAAATGATTATCTGCAGATGATTACTTACAAAACCGCCGTGTTATTAGGTTGCAGTTTAAAAATGGGAGCCATTTGTGCAGAGGCTGATACTGAGAACCAAAATCACCTGTATGAATTCGGAAAACATTTAGGTATTGCTTTTCAATTAATGGATGATGTATTGGATGCCTATGCTGATGACGGAAAATTTGGCAAACAGGTAGGCGGCGATATTATCGCGAATAAAAAAACATTCTTATTGCTGAAAGCCTTCGAATTGGCGGAGGCTTCACAAAAAAATAATTTAACCGCTCTCTTAAACGAAAAAGACAGCACTTTAAAAGTGAAAGGTGTACTTAATGTTTATGATCAGTTGAACATCAAAAATATCAGTGAAAAGGAAGCAGATATACATACACAAGAAGCTTTAAAACATTTGAAAGCGGTAACAGCATCCGAAAGCAAGAAAAAAGAATTGGAACGCTTAGCCATGCAATTGCTAAACCGTCAATCGTAATGCCATGAACCTTCACGATTTTAAACACAAGCAAAAAATTCAAATCCGTTATAAGGACATTGATAAGCAAGGGCACGTTAACAATGCCAATCACATTACTTATTTCGAAACCGCGCGTGTAGAATACTTTAAAGATGTATTTACACAACAAATCGATTGGATTAAAACGGGAATGATATTAGCGCGCACCGAAATCAATTACATGGAACCGATTTTTTTGGAAGACACAGCATTTTGTTACACCAAAATTACATCCTTCGGAACCAAAAGTTTTGAAATCACCAATGTCATCACCAAATTAAAAAACGAGAAAGAAGTACTTTGCGCAGAAGGCAAAAGCGTCATTGTTTGTTTCAATTACGAAATCAATTCTACCGTTGAAATACCACTGCATTGGAAAGATGCAGTGATAAAGTATGAAGGTTTACCCCCCCCCCCAAATGGCCCTACCCCAAAGAACTGGGGTAAACGGGGCCGGTCGAAAAACGCGGAATTAACCCCACCGAATTAA
>CAYQDP010000418.1:0-2970 GCA_964416235.1 uncultured Flavobacteriaceae bacterium
AGCTCTTCCTCCGAATTGAACTGTAACACCTTCCCACATTTCCGTTTTACACGCATAAAGATGAGCCCCCTCAACTCTAAACGTTCCTCCGTTTTGCACAATTATTTGAACATTTGGAGCAAAAATAAACTCACCACCATTAAACGTCACATCAGCACCAGTTCCTACTGTTATGTTTTGATTAATAGCTTTACCGCCTGTTATGATTGTTGTTCCGGTTATTAAAGTGGAAGTGATTTGAGTAAGTGTTGAAGTACAACAAGCTGTGTTGGTAGTTAATACATAGGTTGCTGTATAACCACACAGTACATTACTTCCTGTATAAGTGAAGCCAACAGTATAGGCTGTGCTTGATGCTGATGAGAAAGTGTAAGTTGAACCTGATATTTGTGTGCCATTCACGCTAAAGGTTCCCGGACCAGCCGGATATGCATAACTTAATAAATTAATGCTCTGAATTCCGCATACAGGAGGAATTGCATTAAAGAAGGCTGCATCGGATGTACCAAACACTTCAAATGTTTTTGAACCTACACATCCAATCGAATTAGTTGATGTAGCTGTATAAATTCCAGGGCTTGTAATCGATAAAGTATTTTGAACTAAGCTCCCCGGAGTCCATATATAATTACTTGGGGAACCTGTTGCTGTCAATGTTGTTGTCCCGCCGGAATTACAAATTGTAGCAGATGGACTTGCAGTTACAGTGAAAAAACTAGTGCTTGATGTAAACACACTTTGTGTAACAACACAGGTATTTGTACAGCCCAATGCGCTTGTTCCAGTAACTGTGTAATTTGTAGGATTGGCTGTTGAAGTTACAACAACACTTGCTCCTGTTAAACCTGCAGGACTCCATGTATAGGTACTCGCTCCGGTTGCACTTAATGTAGAAGTTGATCCCTGACATACCAAGGTTTTATTAGTAGCACAACTTATGCTTGGTAAAGGATTTACTACAATACTTACTGTTTTGGTACTTGAACAGGAATTAGTTCCTGTTCCAATAACAGAGTAAGTAGTAGAAACCGTAGGACTAACACTGACACTAGCATTAACAACGCCCAGCGGCTGCCAAGTGTAAGTGCTGGCACCAGATGCAGTAAGCACAATTGAACTTCCTGAACAAATTGTGCCTGAGGAAGGCGATATTGTTAATGATGGGGCTGGTTTAACAGTAATGGTTAATGTTTTGGTTTTTAAACAAGAATTTACAGATGTAATTCCTGTGAGAGTATAGGTTATTGTAATGGATGGAGTTACAGCGTATGTTGCGGTATAAACTGTACCTGTCGGGTTCCACGTATAACTAGACCCTCCTGTAGCAGTCAGTGTGGTGGTAACGCCCTGACAAATCGTGTATGTGCTAGCTGATGCGGTAATGTCGTTGGTGTATGTATAAATTGTTATAGTTTGAGATATTGGACAATTATTGGTTGCCTTACCGTTTACCGTGTAAGTAGTGTTAACAGTTGGATTAAAAACAGTTGGATTGGTTGTAAATCCACCCGGTAAAAATGTATATGTTCCGGCACTTCCTCCACTTGCAGTAATTGAAACGTTTGCATTTGGACATACAGAATAACTACTTGGCGTGAGCACAAGCGTACCTGTCGCTCCTAGTATATTTACGTTTTGAGTAGTTGTGTAGCTTGCAATTCCATTAGTCGAAACTAAAGTTGCGCTGTAAACACCACCGGCACTATATGTATGTGAAGCAGTAGGGCTACTGCCACTGGAATTTGTGCCGTCACCGAAATAGAAAGTGTAATTCATAGTTGCTGTAGTACAAGTTGACGCAGCAGTAAATTGTGAGAGTAATCCGTTAGCACATGTATTAGTATAAGTTAAACTGGTGCTAAATGTGCCTACTGTTAGTGTTTGTGTAGAAACATATGTGTTAGTTCCTGATGTTGTTGTAAGTGTTATGGTATAAACACCACCTGTTGTATAAGTATGGTTGGCTGTAGTTGAAGTTGTGGTAAAGGTGGTTGCATCTCCCCCTGCCCAAGAGTAGTTTGCAGTACCTGTTGGATTACATAATAAACTATAAGAACCGTTCATGCCCGAACAGATGGATGGAGTTACAATTTGAGGGGTTAATTGTTTAATAGATACATTGTCTATATACATGTATCCAAATTGATTGGTACTGCTAGTGTAACCATTAGTGCAGCCTGAAACACTTGATGGGGGAGTCATTGTTGAAGCAGTTGTTGGAGTACTACAACCAATAATTAAATAATTTTCATTACCTGTTGAAGAAGTATAAGTAAAGCTAATAGACATCCAACCACTAGTATTATTTAATATGGCTGTATTAGTTTCAGAATAAACTGGAGTCAAACTTAAAGTGCCTGTTCCTGATTGGCTGACTAGTGAGTTACTAAAATAAACTGAAATGTTTGGTGTATTAAACTGAAGAAACTCTGCTCTACTTACCCACAAGGAAACACTATAAACAGAACCTGCCTTCATTGTATTCACAAGTTGTGTTTCTATATATTCATTGTATGGAGATAAACTTGATGTTACTACTGTTCTAATTCCTGCGTATGTTGCGCCTCCACTCATTGGATTTTCATAGCCCATTTGATTACACGGAGCTAATGTGTTGAAGAAAGCACTAGAACTAGATAAGGCCTCAGCTGCGTTACCGGTATTAGCAGATGTCCATCCGGTACAATATCCTATTTGATTAAAACTTGTGATAGTTGAAGTTAATGCTTCAAAACTACCATTACAAACTAATTCGCAGTTGGTTGTTAAACTTGCCGGACAGGTACTCTGTCCATTCATAAAATACACACTATAAATAAGTGTGATTAGGTATAGTAAACGCTTTGTTTTTTTCATAATGGTAATATTAATTTATATTTATTGAGTTATTACAAATTTTTTTGAAATTGTTTCTCTTACATCATTGAGCAATCTTAATGAATATATACCTTGAGGCAACTCTGCAATGCT
>CAYQDP010000419.1:0-2968 GCA_964416235.1 uncultured Flavobacteriaceae bacterium
TTTTATTTAAAAGGTCATTAATTTCATCAGCTTTATTAATTATCATGGCGTGATTTCCACCCTTAATTGTGTAATCAGCCTTTACACTTCCATAGATTAACAGCTTATCGGCATCGCCATGTATGTGAATTATATCGGGACGATAACAATTATGTTGTTTCCAATTAACTATACAATGTATGCTGTTCTTAATATATCCGGGCTTCATTGAATTTACCATACTTAAAAACTCGGGCATGAATTTTTTCTCGAATCCTAAAATCCATCTCGAACTTCTTGTCATATGCTTCAGCATTTTATCACTCAACAAACTGTATAAAGGAAGCTGACGAAACAATTTAAGCATCGGTGCTAGTTCTTTACTGCACTTACTACTGGAAATTAAAATAGTTCTCTCGGGCTTAGTCAACAATGAAATTTCGGCACAAAGCATGCCTCCAAAAGAAACGCCCAATAAACAGAAAGGATGTGATGTGTCGATTTGATTGAGAAATCTCTTAGCGTATGATTGCAGAGTATCCTGACTTGTAATCTCAGGCCAACTTAACACTTTTAACTTCGCATTATTTAAATGCGTGAACTGAAACAGCTCTTCTGTTGTAGCTAAACCGGGAATGGCGTAAACTGTTTTCACAACATAAATTTAGCACATCCCCGGTAGAAATTTGTGATATAAGTTTTAAAAAAATCTTCTAGCCTTTTAACCTGATAGTTACATTTGACAATGGCACTTCCTTTTGAGTGGGATCCATGGCGATAATGTCCTCAATAAATATTTTACTCCCTGATTTTAACTTGCTAATGGCTCTTTTAGCATCTTCTGATAAATTATTTCCTGTGCATTTGTAATCATTAATAGTACCGTTATTTAATACACTTACAACAAAAGATTTCACTTTAAATTTGGCATTTAAATCAAAACCCGGAATATCGGCTGCAATTGCACCCAGCGAACTTGCTTCTAATTTTTTCATATCAAATGTTCCAAACACATATTTACCGTTGATTTTTACAAATGGCACTGGCAAAGATTTGATTCGGAATTTCGAAGGCGCACCTTGTGATTTTAGAGAACCATCAGCTTCCCTTGAATAAACAGCAACTTCACATGTACCCGTTGTAACGGGTGTAATAGTATACTTTCCATTTCCTGCAGGAATTAATGGCGCTGTATTCCCGTTTACTTTTGCAATTAAATTGGTAGGCGCCACGCCGGCTGCACTGATAGTAATCGGATTCGATAAACCTGCATATAACACATTCATATTGTCGGCGGAAACAGCAGCTGCAGGTGCAGCTACCATATAATTTTCTTCGAATGGAAAATATTCAATTTCACCTTTTCCATTTTTAAATTTTATTACTCCGGATAAATTTTGTTGTCCTTGTCCGCTTGTTTTTAAATCCACTTTTCCCATGCCTCCAACTAAAGGCAATGGGGTACCCGGCTCAATCAAACTTTTTGTTAAAGGATCATACTTTGCGCCCATTAATATTTGCATATTATCATCTTTAAAATCGCTGGAAGAAGCAGACAAAATAATATCTGCAGTAAAATTTTCACCACTTCTGATGTACTTTGATGGTGCCACGACTTTAGCGGCAAACTTATCAAACTTCACAACTAGTTTACCGGAAGCCGCAGCCAGTTGATTAATCATTTCCGTTTCTACATTCTTAATATCAGATTGAATTTTACTGAGATTTGTAACAACCGCCGCTAAAGGCAAATGGTAAAAATTTTGAATCTCCCATGTTACTTTAATATCGTCCTCCATTTCATTGGTGTCAACCGGTTTAATAATTCCGATTTTTGTTTTAAGCGCTTCGTAATCTTTTTGTGGAAGAAGTGTTGATTTGTTTTTGTTCATTCCTTCAATTAATGCCAACAATTCTGAATGCAAATGGCTTAATTTTCCTCTGAGCTCTTTTGCGGAAAACGCACCCTCACTTGGCTTTGTTTCATCTGAACCAATCAATTGATACGTTGGAATGTCGTAATCATCCATTTTCTCAACGAAGCGTAATCGCATGGTATCAGCTATATTCTTATCTACTTTCTCGGTTACTTCAATTAATTTTTTCTTCATTTCCTCGATGTAAGAGATAACTGCAGCGGTTTTCTTTTGACTTTCAATAGCTTTTTCATAATAAGCTTTTGCTGATTTATTTTGCTTTGCTGCTTCTTCAAATGCGCTTAACATTTGTTCATTACTAAGTTGCATGGATAGGTTTGTTTTTTCCAGACTTTCGTTTACTGTAACAAAACCTTTTAAAATGTCTTTGGAAACATTTAGCGCTAACAAACAAGTTAACACTAAATACATCATGCCAATCATTTTCTGACGTGGGGATTCTTTTGCGCCGGCCATGGTAATAAAATTTAGGGGTTATGCCCTATATAATGGCTCAGCAAAATAAAATGTTACAGGCTGTAACTATATTTTTTTTGTACGTTATTAAAAAGGGATAGTGCGTTTACTTACTACCGTATTGCATCAGATAGGCTTTAATTAACTCATCCAATTCTCCATCCAGCACTGATTCTGCATCTGTAATTTTTAATTCGGTTCGCACATCATTAACCATTTTGTAAGGATGTAAAACATATGAACGAATTTGAGAACCCCATTCAATTTTCATTTTACCCTCTTCGATAGCAGCTTTCGATTCATTGCGCTTACGCATTTCCAATTCATACAATTGTGATTTCAACATTTGCATGGCGCGTTCACGGTTTGCTAACTGAGAACGCTCAACCTGACAAACAACAACAATTCCTGTAGGTTTATGTAATATCTGAACTTTGGTTTCTACTTTATTTACGTTTTGTCCACCCGCGCCACCACTTCTCGCCGTGCTCATTTCAATATCATTCGGATGAATATTTATTTCGATACTGTCATCCACCACAGGATAAACATACACGGAAGCAAATGAAGTATGTCGTTTCGCATTAGAATCGAAC
>CAYQDP010000420.1:0-2960 GCA_964416235.1 uncultured Flavobacteriaceae bacterium
GTATTAAGAATTAATTTTATGAATAACTGATTTATATTTATCTCCCAGAGCCAAAACAACAATGGTTAGAAAGAAAGTAGAAAGGGTAGAAAGTAAAATAATTAACCATCTTACAGGTCGTGCTTTATATTCATTGGGTGTGGCTTTGTCAACTACAAATTTAAATGGAAGAGATTTGTTTAAATTTACGCTAGCCTCGTCGTATTTCGCTTTTATTACAGGGAATTTAAAGCGATACTTTCTTAGATTTTCACTGATTTGATTGTAAGCACCACCGTACTTTTTCAATACATTTAATTTCTCTTCCAATAATTTGGCGCCGGATGAATTTCCTTTTTCCAAAGCCTTAGCATAACTTTTAGTATAGGCTTCAACATCGTTTTTGTAATCTAAAACTCCAAGCTGACGAAGAGTTTGTAAACTGTCTTCTAATTCATTCATGCGCGAAACAGTATTCTCGTATTCCTCCTTGATAACCTGAAAAGCTTTTTGTGCAACTTCACGGGTCATGTTGTCTTTAATTGAATCAACAAAATCAGTTATTGTATTTGCAACTTCAGCTGCGCCGTTGGCTGTGTAATCATAAACTTCAATTTTAAGAGAATTAAAATCGGTACGCTTATAACGCACCATGTTTTCCCATTTAAGTTTAAGATAATGTTCGGCGTATTTATCTTTTTCTATTTTCCAACGTTGCCATAGATTATGTTTTTCAGCAACTAATTTTTTTAACTGTTCCGAATTAAGGATTTGTAATAGTTTTTCCGCATCATCCTCATCACCAATTTGCATGTAGTCTTCCTGATTACCTACATTCTGTTCGATTAATAATTTAGATACAGAGAAACTACGTGTAGGAAAAATTGTGGCTACCGATTTGTATTGTGGTGCCAATAAAAACGCGACAGCTGTTGAAAGAATAAAAGCAGCTATGGAAGCAATCATGATTGGTTTGCGCCACTTGATTATTTTTATCAGCATCTGTTCAGATGAGTTATTAATGTCTGCCTGATTCACTTATTTGTATTTTATAAAACGTAATACTGATTTAATATTGATGATTCCTGTTACAAAGGCCCAAAGTCCTGATGCAGCCACCATAATGGCGAAATTAAGCATCCATTGTTTGGTGAGGTGAAAGGATAGATAATTTATACATGCTACCCCAAATATAAAGAAAACTAGGGCAATTAATAAGCGTTTATTGGTTTTAAACTTGAAGATTTTTACTGCTATAAATACCTGAATAAGAGCGGTCATAAACTGCGTGGTTACGCTGGCAATAGCACTTCCAAAAGCGTGGAACTGAGGGATTAAAATAATGTTTAAGATGACATTAATAAGGATACCGCAGATAGCCATGATATTCATTTGTTTGAGATTTCCATTCGCAGTTAAAAGAGTGCCAAAAATATAGGAAATGGAACTGGCTGTAAAACAAAACATTAGGGTGCTGAATACTGGTGCTGAATCCGTGCTTTTATTAATTAAAAGACACAACTCGTTACTATAAAACGCACATCCAACAGATACAATTATTGCCGGTGTAATTAATAATGAAAAGGAAAGTTTAACTAAATTCTGTACATCATCTTTAAATTCAATCATTCTGCTAAAAATTGGCAATAGTTGCGTGGCAAATAAAAATCCAAACATGTTAGCCGCATCTAATAACCTGAATCCTTTAGCGTAAATACCAACTTCTGAAGAGCCAGTTTCCGCAGGTAATATCCTTCCAATCATTACCTGATCAATACGATTGTAAAATGTTTGAAGTAATACTAAAACTGCAAATGGAAAGCTTTTTTTCAGCATCATATAACTGAATCGCCAATTCCAGGTTAATTTAAAAGTATGGGTTTCTTTTAGTACTATCCAAAAGGTAATTATTGCTGTTAAACTGTATCCGATAGTTTGTGCATAAACATAATTCATGATGTCAACTTCCAACCCAAACCAATGTAAGAACAATGCAAAACAAATTACAATCATAATTACCCTATCTAAAACTGATACAATACTGTCGGTTTTAAATAAATGTAAACCTTGTAAATTGGAACGTAAATACAGAATGAAACTTATGAAAAACTGATTGATGGCTAAAATAAATAGCAGTTTGATAAAACGCGCCTCGTATCCAACAATGAATGCACCAAGCATCGTTAGTGCAACATAAATAATACCCAACACAAATTTTATAGATAATAAACTGCTAAAATGTTTACTGAGTAAGTGATTGTTTTGCGCTATGTTTTTGTTATTGAAATTAGTTAAGCCAAAATCTAAAAATATAGTTAACAAAAAAGAGAACATGAATAGTTCTGAGTACTCGCCGTAGTTTGCATTTCCTACTTGATGTTGCTAGCCCGGATCAATAATTAATATCCAATAAGGCTTAATCAATAAATTAAGGATTATCAGAATGGCCAGGTTAACTATGAACTTGCGTTGCTGCATTTTTTACAGGATGTCAAAGATAACTTTTTTTTGCTCTTTTTTACCCTTTTTTTGATAGCTTTGTGAGGTGCAAATTGCTGTAAATACGCGACTTTTACTTAAAAACAGGTTAGAGGGTATGGGATGGTTTTCCTACCAAACCTTAAAGCGTATCACAACTACTCATCCTAACGTACATTTTGTGTTTTTATTTGATCGCCCATTCGATAGCGAATTTCTCTTCAGCGATAACATTACCCCAGTAATTATTGGTCCGCAAGCCCGTCATCCATTTTTGTACTACGCATGGTTTGAGTTTTCAGTAAAGAACACTTTAAATAGTTTGAAGCCGGATTTGTTTTTATCTCCTGATGGTTTTTTAAGTTTGGGTGCAAAGTGTAAACAGCTCCCCGTAATTCACGATATTAATTTTTTGCATAATCCTCAAGATGTAAAGACATTAACGCGCCGTTACTATAATTATTTTTTTCCTCGCTTTGCAAAAAAGGCTACGAGAATTGCAA
>CAYQDP010000421.1:0-2956 GCA_964416235.1 uncultured Flavobacteriaceae bacterium
GTTTTGTTCATTTTACTTCCAGTTTACAGGATTTAATAATTCAATATCTTCAATTCTAATATTATTCACTTTAAGAAAAGCTTCCTTGTTCCAATTTTCAGTTTTATCCAAGGATTCAATATTTTTTCTCAGCTGATCCAGTGAATCTATTCCAATTAACACTTTATCAATATCAGGATTAGACAAAGCATAGCCTAAGGCGAGATCGTAAACACTCATTTGTCCTTTTTGCGCTATGTATTTTATCTCCGCCAAATTCGGTTTTAATGCCTCCAATTTCGTAGGGACTTCATTCTCATTCATAAAAAACAATCCTTGCAAGAAAACTGAACGCACATGCAATTCCTTACCGGATTTTTTTGCTCTTTCAATAAACTCTCCGCGTTGATAATCATTGTCCAATAAATTATACGGAAATTGAATAACATCAATTAAATCACTTTCAATAGCTTCAGAAAATTGCTCATTACCATAAACCGATAGGCCAATCTTATGTATGCGTTCTTCCTTTTTTAATGCCCTTAACTGCATTTTCATTTGTTGAGAACAAGATTTAAAATCCTTAAACGAATGGAAAGAGTAGACATGAAATGAATCTATATCCATCTGCTTAAGCTCCGATTCTACTGAATTACTTAAGTTACCTTCCGATACATGGAACTTACTATTTACCTGAAAGTGTTTTTTATACTGTTTATGAAAATTTCCGATTACTTGAGTTGCGGTTCCATAAGCATTAGCTGTATCCAAAGTGGAAATATTGTTTTCATGTGAATAATTTAATATTTCAAACACAGCTTCCTGGTTTAATTGTCCTATTGAATTATTAATTCCATAAGGCAAACCAAATTGAACTGTACCTAATATTATTTTATTTCGCATGTTGGAAAAACTCCTTTATAACTTGAATAACATAAGCTTGCTCACTGTTGGATAAGGCAGGATACATTGGCAAACTTAAACATTCATCATAATAAGATTCAGCAATAGGAAAATCGCCATTCTTATAACCAAACTGTTTATAGTAAGGCATGGTATGAACAGGTATATAATGAATCTGAGCGAATATATTTTTACTTCTTAGATAGTTATATAAATCTAATCTTTGTCCGCCCTTCACTCTTATAATATACAGATGAAAAGCATGTCCTTCTGTATAGCTAGGTGTTATTAGCTTTCCTTGTAATTGCTTAAATGCTTCATCGTACGCTGATGCAATTACCTTTCTCCTTTCTAATCCTTCATTAGCGCGTTTTAACTGACTAATTCCAAGTGCTGCTTGCATATCCGTCAATCGGTAATTAAATCCAAGCTCCATCATTTCATAATACCATCCACCATGATTTTCATGCATCAATGAAGCTTCTTTAGTGATGCCATGTGTGCGTAATAAAACAAGCTTATCATATAAATTCTTACGATTGGTTGTAATCATACCGCCTTCAGCTGTTGCAATGTGCTTAACAGGATGAAATGAAAACACCGACATCTCGGCATGCTTGCCGTTACCACACAATTGTTTATTCCCACTTATATCATTAAAATAACCACCGGGCGCATGACATGCATCTTCGATAATCCAACAGTTATATTTATCTGCTATGGCTTTGAGATTTTCCAGATGAATGGCGTTTCCGGCAAAGTCTACCGGAATAATTCCTTTAATTTTTCTTTCTTTATCTTCCTGTAGTAATTTCTCTACATGATTTAAATCGAGCAAATAACTCTTTGGGTCAATATCAGCAAATATAACTTCCCCACCACAATAACGTACGCAGTTTGCACTTGCAGCAAACGTAATCGGAGTCGTTATAACTTTATCTCCGGGCTTAACCTGTAATGCCATAGCTGCTAAATGTAAAGCCGCCGTTCCATTAGAAACCGCAACAGCATATTTGCAACCTACATAGTTGCAAAATGCCTTTTCAAACTCTGCAATTTTTGGTCCCTGTGTTAAAAAATCAGAAGTTAGTGCTTCAACAACAGCATCAATGTCTTGTTGCGTGATTGTTTGTTTACCGTAAGGAATTGGTTTCATTATACTGTAAAATTCGGATCAACATGTTCTTTAATTAATTTTCGCAATTCCTCAGCATTTACCCATTCGGTATTTTGTCCTGAGTTATACTTGAATCCTTCTGCTACTTTCTTTGCGTTAAAGTGCTTAACATAGTCGGTAATGCTAAAAACCGGTACTTGAGGAAGTATTGCATAATATTTACCCAAATCGTAAGTCGAAAAAGAATCGGACTCGGTGATCATTTCTTCGTGAATTTTCTCTCCCGGTCGTATTCCGATTACATCTACTTTGCATTCAGGAGCAATTGCTTTAGCTACTTCAGTAATTTTATAAGATGGGATTTTAGGTACAAATATTTCGCCACCCCAAGCTGTTTCCATCGCATGTAATACTAAATCAACTCCCTCTTGTAAACTAATATTGAATCGAGTCATTGAAGGCTCGGTAATTGGAATGACACCTGATTTTTTTCTACTAATAAAAAATGGAATAACCGAACCATTAGAGCCCATTACATTGCCATAACGCACAACAGAAAACTTAATATTATTCCAACCTTTAATATTATTGGCTGCAACAAACAATTTATCGGAACATAATTTGGTAGCACCATAAAGGTTGATTGGCGCTGCCGCTTTATCTGTAGAAAGCGCCACAACATTTTTAACACCTGTAGCAAGTGCTGCGTTAATAACATTCTCAGCGCCCAACACGTTTGTTTTTACGCACTCCATCGGATTGTATTCAGCTATTGGGACATGTTTCATGGCAGCAGCATGTATCACATACTCTATTCCTTCAAATGCACGGATTAATCTGTCATAATCGCGTATATCGCCAATGAAATAGCGAATTGCTTTATACTTTGATTCAGGAAATTCCTGATTCATTTGAAACTGTTTTTGCTCATCGCGAGAAAAAATCACCAAACGTTTC
>CAYQDP010000422.1:0-2948 GCA_964416235.1 uncultured Flavobacteriaceae bacterium
TAAAAGATTTTTTATCTATTCCTTCTGTGAGTGCTGATAAAAAATATTTAGCTGCGGTTGATTCAGATGATCCGATGTTCAAGGATAAAGCTCGTTTCTACATGGCTAATTCAAATGGTGTCATTTCACGTGTAACTAATAACGTAAATGGAAATAAATATGCGTTTAAGAATTTACCAATGGATCCAAACGGATTACCTGATTTGTATGCTGATGGTGATTTAACTTTAGCCGGTAACTTATTGTTTGGTGAAAATCCAAGTAAACCAATTAAGAATGCGAAAATCAGCATCACAAATAAGTCGGGAGATGTAATTGAAACCACTACAACAAACGAATTTGGTGCATTTGCTTTCAGAAGTCTTCCTTCCGATCAGAATTATATCATTAGTTTGGTTGAGTCGGAATTGGAATTTCCGGCAAACACAAAAATTACTTTAACGAATAAAGGAGGTAAGGAGATTAAAAGTTTCTTTACCGGTCAGGGTAAATTTAAGTTTAACGTATTGGCGAGTGAGAAAGTTATGTTAACTGACTTAGACGTTGATGATGCTGATTTAATCATGCAACTCTATGGATATGTTTACGATCAGGATAAAAAACCATTCGGTAATGCAAAGTTGAAGTTATATAACACAAATAATGAACTAAATCAAACCATCACCACAGATGGAAACGGTAAGTTCGAATTTAAAAACCTTAAGGCAAACTTAGATTATTTGTTCGACGTTGATGAATCTGATTCTCGTTTGGCAAACGTCAAAAAGTTATACATCGCAGATAATAAAGGAAGAATTTATAAAGAGCTCATTAAAACTCTAAAGGGTAAGTTCGAGTTTAAAGTATTATCCGTTGATAAAGTGGCAATGGGTGAATATACCGTGGATGATCCTTGGTTGCAAGTACTCGAAATGAAGAACAAAGCCAAGCAGGATAGTATTAATTCAATTACCATCGTTGAGAACATTTTATATGCATTCGGTGATCATAAATTTGACGCGGCAGGGCAAAAAGTGTTAGATAAAGTAATTGCTATCATGTTATCCAATCCAAACTTAATGGTGGAGTTAAGTTCGCATACCGATTCACGCAGTAGCGACCAATTTAATTTGGCATTATCACAAAAACGCGCTAAAACTGCGGTAGATTATATGATTGCTAAAGGTGTGGATAAAAAGAGACTCAAAGCTATTGGTTACGGTGAAACAAAACTGCTAAATAAATGTTCTAATAATGTAGAATGTACGGATGAAGAACATGGAAAAAACCGAAGAACCGAGTTTAAGATTGTTGAAGCACCAAAAATATAGCTTAACGTCTTTTAACATTATAAACCAACTTTGGCAAAATAATTGGTATTAAAAAGCACAGATTCTTTCTGTGTTTTTTATTTAAAACTTAGTACTATGAAAAAAATATTTACCATTCTATTAATTGCAACTGCAGCAAATTTATTTTCTCAATCTACTACCTATAAGTATAATTCCTGGCGATTTGGATTAAACATTGGCGGTATGTGGCAAACCTCAGATGTACGTAGCACTGCAGGCGTTGCAGGAGGATTTACTTTGGAAAAAGGACTTTTTGAAAAACCTGAGAACTTTTTTAGTCTGGCTATACGCGGCCGAGGATTATTCGGGAATACTTATGGATTGGATTCTAAACGTAATTATAATGTTTCAAATAACCCTTCATTGAACGGAACTTATGATCCGAGTATTAATTACGCGGACACAAGCATGAAGGTGCCTTATGTGTACAATAATTATCTCACGCAGGTAAGTGAAGGTTCTTTGGAACTTCAAATTAGTTTTAACCGATTAAGAGAGAAGACAAAAGTGATTTTAAATTTGTGGGGTGGAGTAGGAATAGCCGGATTTCGTGCCAAAACAAATTTGACCAATAATGGTTTAATGTATAATTACGCCTTAGTTGATTCAACCGGGTCTTCATCAACTGCTTTATCAAGTCATAAAAATTTATTGGATAAATCATATGAGTCGTACGCTAACGGAAGTAAGCGCGGTGATTTAATCACATTTGCGCCCTCCGCGGGAATTGGATTAGGTTATCAAATCTCTAAAGGTTTTGCGATTATCTACGAGTATAAAGTGACCTGGCCAATGGGCGCTAATGCCGATTTTATGGATGGAATTGTAGGAAAGAATAACTATTTCATCGCGGGAAGCAACGATTACTATCATTATACCGGATTAAACTTATTATTCACTTTAGGTAAGGGAAAAACAAAATCTACTTCCACAACCAACAATAATTACGTTCCGCCCCCATCTAATACCTTAACTACGCAACCTACAAATACGGTTCAGAATATAACAACATCACAACAAGTAAAACCTCCTATTGTTAATTTTGTTAATCCTTCTGTTTCTCCTTATAGTGAGCAAAGAGTTGAGTCTTATAATGTTTTAGCGAATGTGTTGAATGTTAGCAATGCCTCTCAGGTTTTTGTAACGGTAAACGGAATGCCGCTTAATAATTTCAGTTTCTCGGGAAAGGATGTGAATTTTGAGGCCTTGTTAGTTCCGGGTAATAACACCGTTACTATTAAAGCTACAAACAAAGCAGGAACGGATTCAAAAACTACAATCATAAATTTAAGCGGACAACCACCGCAAATTGTATATACCAAACCTGCTACTAATCCGTATATGTCAACAGTAGCAGAAACAGAAGTAAATGCCACTATCTATAACGTAAAATCAAATTATGATGTAACCGTTAAGTTCAACAACAATCCTTTAACTAATTATTCTTATAGTACTTTAAACGGACAGTTTTCAACCGTGCTTCCATTACAAAAAGGAAGTAATGTTTTAGAGATTAATGCAGTCAATAAATACGGAACCGACAATAAATTAATGGTGATTAATTACAATCAGCCAATTGCTGTCGGAACAAACACAGGTACAACTACTCGTCCGGTG
>CAYQDP010000423.1:0-2945 GCA_964416235.1 uncultured Flavobacteriaceae bacterium
ATCTAGCAGTAGATTTATCTTTAGGATAGAACATAATTGGGTTTCCGTTTAAATCGCGCATATTGTATTTTTTAATCAGAAAAACACCAAGAACACCTAAAGTTACTGCGGTTCCAATAATACCGTACATATGAAACGATTGAAAGCGAAACATTTCTTGAATGCGAAACCATGAAAATGCTTCCGACTTCGCCATTACTACACCGAAAACAATGCCAGCTATTAAGAATTTTAAAAATTTCATTATTATAATATTAAAGGTAATAAAACAAAAGTCATTAATAATCCACCTGCAAAAAAGCCTATAACCGCAATAAAAGATGGTAGTTGTAAATCAGACAAGCCACTGATAGCATGCCCCGAGGTACAACCACCGGCATAACGCGAACCAAAGCCAACCATCATTCCACCTAATGCCAGAATAAAAAAGCCCTTAAGAGAAAAAACAGCATCTAAGCTGAAAAGTTCGTTTGGTTGTGCCGATGTTGGAGCTGCAATTCCCAACTTTCCCAAATCAGTGATTGTGCTTTCTGAAATTTTTACAGGTTCACCATTTGACAGAAACTGAGCGGCTATAAAACCACCAATGATGGCGCCAATTAAAAAGACAAGATTCCATAATTGACTTTTCCAGTTGAAATCGAAGAACTTTACTTTTTTTCCTCCGCCCGCAGCAGCGCATATTGTGCGAAGGTTTGCGGAAAATCCAAATGACTGTCCGAAAAAAATTAGCACGAACATGATACCCGCGATAATTGCGCCGGATACGTACCAAGGCCAAGGTTGTTGAATGAGTTCTAACATAGTTCTATTTTAAATGAAAAGAAATAATTGGTTTAAATAAATGATTTACTAATTTTTCGGTAGCGCTGGTATGAAACAATCCACCTTTTCCATGTGTTCCAATACAAATTACATCCATCTCATGCATTTGATTAAAATGCACAACACCATTTTCAACGTCCTTATCAATCAAGAAATGCTTTTCATAATTAGCGATATTATTTTCAGTCGCAAATTTATCCATCCCCGCTGACACGGATTCTTTATCGCCTTCTTTGGAGATGATATGCAATAGATGAGTTTTAGTATTAAATGCTTTAATCATTTTATGCAGCAAATTCAAATTTTCATTTTTTGAGGTTTTGAAATCGTGTACCAATAGAATATTTTCGATTATTAAATCAGAACGATCGCACATGAGTGATAATAAAGGAATCTGTGACTGACGGGCAATCATTTGTGTTTCAGAACCGGATAACTTTTCTTTAATACCCCAAGCACCCTTCGTACCCATTACTATTAAATCAAAATTATTATCCTTAGCATAGGAAACAATTTTATCGGTCAATTTTCCAAGCTCAAGATGGACGTTAATTTGATTACCATAAATAGTTTTCAAATTATTGAGTTTACGTGTTGCTATGTCTTTTTGAGACACAACATAATCAACGCTGATTTCGCCGCAAGTTTGAATATTCCCGTTTTTATCCATGGTTACAGTATCTGGTACAGATAAAACGTGAATGAAATGAATTTCAACAGGAATTTTTTCTTCCAATTTTTTCACCATCAGATAAGCATATTCAGCCTGAACTGAAAAATCGGTTGGGATTAAAACTTTCAATGATTCCATAATAATTATAGGTATTGATTTACATTTTGCCAACTACCACCGTTAACCACATTGGTTAATCCTTTTGATTCTAAAACGCGTTGCGCCATACCGCTTCGGTTTCCGCTTCGACAACAAACAATCACATGTTTGTGTTTTTTTAATGTTTCGGCACTATTACCAATTAGTTCGAGAGGAATATTCTTTGAGCCTTTTACATGTCCGCCTGCAAATTCAGCTTTACTTCTAACATCAACAATCAGTGCGCCTTCTTTGATAAGAGCAGCTAAATCAACTTTCTTTGATGAGAATAGATTTTTAAATAGTGATAACATAATTTCTTTATTTATCACAAAAGTATGACATAAGTCAGGGTTTAAACGGTTACAAAAGTTACATTGTGGGAGGCTTAACCTAAACAGTTAAGAGATTAACAAAATTTATTAAACTTCGTCTTCGTGTAGATATTCGTCTTTATATCCACCCACATGTCTTTCACTTTCCTTAATTATCCTGTTTTGGCGGAAATAATTAAAAACACCTATGATAAATATGATTACAGCGGTAATAAAAAACAAAATTTCAAACAGCAAGCCATTTTCGAGTTTTAATAAACTTCTGATGCTTAATCCTGCTACAATAAAATAAAGTGAAGTACGAATAAACGACAATAAAGTAGTTTGATTAGCTAAACGCGTGCGCTGCAATGCCAGGCGCTCTCTTAAAATGAGTTCTTTGTTTATCTTGGTCGACTCTCCTGCCATAATTAATTCTTAATTAATTTTAAAGTCGCTATACCTTTTGTTGTATTAACTTTGAGATGGTAAACTCCCAATGATAAATTATTGTTATTGATAGAAATTGTTCCGTCATAATTAGTAACAATTTTCACTGACTCCACTTTTTGTCCAATTGCATTCGATAATTCTACAGACTTAACTGAATTAACATCATCTAAAATAATACTCCAAGAAAAATCGGCTGGATTCGGATAAGCTTTGGCTAAAACAGTATTGTACGTATTCTCCTTAATACCGGCAAAATAATCATAAACCAAAAACTGTCCCATCATTCCATCGTCTTCATGAGCCAGCATATGACAATGATACATATATGGCATCATTGGATCAGCGAAATTCTCAAACTTAGTTATGAATCTAACGGTTTGCTGAGAAGGTACAACCACCACATCTTTACGTCCGGCCATATTAGCTGGAGGTGCCACACCATTTATGTCAATAATATAAAACTGCACATCGTGAATATGAAATGGATGCGCAACTAATGTTTTGTTCACCAGTGTCCATATTTCTGTAGTATTCAGATATAC
>CAYQDP010000424.1:0-2937 GCA_964416235.1 uncultured Flavobacteriaceae bacterium
CATCCACAAGAATTGACAATTTCTGTAATTCTTTAATATCTTCCTTCATCATGTCTTTGTGTACACCTAAACGTTGCGGAATTTCATCGTAATAAGCTTGAGGCGGAGGAGGTAAAAATTCTACCCCACGCTTTTTTAATTCAGCTACCGTTTTAATAATATCATCCGTTGCCACGGCGATATGCTGCACTCCTGAATCTTCATAAAAATCCAAATACTCTTCGATTTGAGATTTCTTTTTTCCTTTTGCCGGCTCGTTGATTGGGAATTTAATACGACCGTTTCCATTACTCATTACCTTACTCATTAAAGCAGAGTATTCGGTATGGATTTGTTTATCGTCAAATGATAAAAAGTTGACAAAGCCCATTACATCCTCGTACCATTTTACCCATGTATTCATTTGATTCCACCCAACATTACCTACCATATGGTCAATAAATTTCAAACCAACCGGTGTTGGATTGTAATCACTCTTCCATTCTTTAAATCCTGGTAAAAAAGTGCCTTTATAATTTTTACGCTCTACGAACATATGCACAGTTTCTCCGTAGGTATAAATACCTGAACGCACAACCTCTCCGTGTTCATCCTTCTCAACGGTTGGTTCCATAAAAGGTTTTGCTCCACGCTTGGTTGTTTCTTCAAATGCCTTGCGCGCATCTTCCACCCATAAAGCTACTACCTTCACACCATCACCATGTTTCTTTACATGTTCACCGATGGGAGATTTACTGTTAAGGGCTGTAGTTAATACTAAACGAATTTTATCTTGCTTTAACACGTATGATACGCTCTCACGGTTTCCTGTTTCCAATCCTGAATATGCATGCGACTGAAAACCGAAAGCAGTTTTATAAAAGTGAGCCGATTGTTTTGCGTTACCTACGTAAAATTCTACGTAATCAGTTCCTAAGAGCGGAAGAAAATCCTGTGCTCCTTCAAATATTTTTTCTAAGCCGTATTCTACGCTTTTTACTTCTTTTGCCATTTTAATTTTTTGTTTAATGATTGTTTAATGAATGAATAAATTATTTATTGAAAAATAATTTAATTAGACCATTGAGCCATGTGCTGAGCTTGTGTAGCCGGAGATATGGTATTGACTTCAAACATTGTTGCTAAAGTACTAAAAAAAGAGTCTACTGTCCAGCTCCAGAGGGCTTTTTAGCGTCATTTTTATAATACTTTTTAATATTATAGGTAAATATTAACATGAAATAGCGTTGTAATATGTTGGTTTGGGTATCCTCTATATACGTTTCGGTGATATTTCGCTGTATACTCTGGTTTTGATTTAAAACATCAAATACAAACAAACGAATATCTGCTTTATTATCCTTTAGGAATTTGTAGCCAATAGCGCCATTCAATAATGAAATATTCTGATTAAAACCATCCGACAAACCGGTATAAATCTGATTATTATATTCGGCCGTAAAAATTAAACCTTTCCAAGGATTTAAATTCAACTTGACTCTGGAAGTTTGATTCAGGTACTCAGAATTTAAATCTGACTGCAAGGAATTAGTCACGATATTGTAAGCCGAGTTAGAAGAAATGGTAAAGTCAACCTTCTCGCTAATATTACTACTAATCACTAAGCCAAATGACGGTGCTGTTGTGTTGGAGTAATTTACTTGCTTATTGATTAAGGCCGGAACATTATTATTATTACATCCCGCATTAATGTTAATGTTCGACTTTAATTTCTTGACAGCAAAAGAGTAATTAAAGAAAAAACGTAAGTTGTAATAATTATCCAAATTCTCCGGACGGGTTATTTGCGAAGCCTTAGCCAAGAAAACATTATTATAAACTGTCGTATCCTTATTCGCAATGATAGTGCTGTTCCCAATATAATTTTGCGTATAGGTACCTCCAAGCATTATAAAAAGGGAAGTTGATTTAAGTGTATTTACTCCCGTATACCGCATAAATAAATTATTTTGGAAATTTTGCTTTAAATCAGGGTTACCGGTTGAAAGCTGAAGATTGTTAGAGTTATTGATTACATCTTGCAATTGATCAATACTTGGTGGGGTGTTACTGGTTCGATAGTTAATTCTGAAATTATCGTTTTTATTAAATTTATATTGAAACTGGGCATTCGGTAATAGCGATTGAAAAGTTCTTGTTCCATAAAAGCTTGTAGGAAAAGTTTGTTGTTTGTATAAATCTGCCTGTTGCGCGTTTAATCCGAAAGAAAAATTATACTTTTCCTCATTAAAACGATAATTTATTCCCGCCGCGTGCGCCATATACGTTGTACTAAACACATTTGAAAGCAAAGTATCGGTATCAGAAAAACTAAAATCGGATGGATTTCTGTTATAAGTATTCTTTTTAGAATCGGATAAATTGTAAGTTAAGATGTAATTGGCTGAGAGAAAACCCTTTTTTCCAAACGGCTCCGTATAAGTAAGATTGCTTGTTGAATTGAATCCGGCTTTGTCTAATATTGATTTTTGATCGATGCTATCAGTGTAAACTGAATCTGTATAATAGCGATTATACGTTTCGAGGCGACTGTTGCCTGAATTTGAATTATAACTTGGATTTAAATCTATTGAAAATGTTCTTCCCTTTTTTGCAAATGAATGTCTGAATAAAACAGGTAGCGAAAAATTATAGCCTGCTAAATTAGTACGATAGGAATTATCGATATCACTTATTACTAAAGTGCCCGAATTGAGTCCTGTTAATTGATTATTTCCATTATTGATTTGTACGGATACCTTTGGTTGCAAAACGAAACTATTGAGTGAATCCGGTTTAAGTTCTAAGCGGAAATTGAGACGATGATTGTCGTTTATTGTTTTAGCATCACTACTTTCAGAATAAGACAAACCATTACTGCCTCCTAAAAAATATTGACGCAATAAATCAGTTTCAGCAACATTTTCAGTTCGGTTGTAAAAATAAGCGCCTGAGATT
>CAYQDP010000425.1:0-2931 GCA_964416235.1 uncultured Flavobacteriaceae bacterium
GCTATTCCTTCTGCGTTTTTACACAAAAGCATTAGCGATTTATCCAAAGATGTTTTTAAGGATAAAATTATTTTCTCTGCGATTAAAGGAATTGTTCCAGAGTACAATTTAATTGTTGGTGAATACCTGCACACTGTTTATCAGGTTCCTTTCGAAAACATTGGTGTTATCACGGGGCCATGTCACGCTGAAGAAGTAGCGTTGGAGAAACTTTCTTATCTAACTATTGCATGTTCTAAGGTGGCTAATGCAGATATTCTCTGTGGTTATTTAAATTGTCGCTATATTAAAACAACAAGCAGTGATGATATTTATGGCACTGAACTTTCAGCAGTATTGAAGAATGTAATTGCAGTGGCGGGGGGTATTTGTCACAGTTTGGGATATGGTGATAATTATTTAGCTGTATTAGTAAGTAATGCTATTCAAGAGATAAAGCGATTTGTGGATGCGGTTCATCCAATCGATCGTGATATAAAAGCTTCGGCTTATTTAGGCGATTTATTGGTAACGGCGTATTCTCAATTCAGCCGTAACCGTATGTTTGGTACCATGCTTGGTAAAGGTTATAGTGTTAAACACGCGCAACTGGAAATGAACATGATTGCCGAAGGTTATTATGCTGTAAAATGCGTTCACGAAATCAACAAGAAATATAATGTAGACATGCCAATTACTAATGCGGTGTATAATATTGTTTACGCACAAAAAGATCCGCGTCGTGAAATGGAAATGTTATCAGAAAAATTATCATAAAATTTGCGAGCGTTTTCCAATATAATTTCCGTTGTGTTTCATCCGTTGTTGATGTGCAGTTACGGAAGTCTGATTTTTTTCTTTCTTTTAAAGGGCTCTATTTATGATTATATGACACCTTTAAAATTAAAATGGATTATATCAGCAATGATATTTTCATTTTCATTTGTATTGCCGGTTATCAATATTTTTATTCTCTATAAATTAAATCGTATAAGCTCCTTTACATTGGAAGATAGAAATGAGCGAACATTTCCTTACATTCTCACATCATGTTTTTACTTTGGCTTATTTTATTTGTTTTTGGATTTGAATATCTGGCCAAGTATTAAAGTGCTTATTTTCGGAGGAGGATTGTCAGTTTTATTAACCGCATTAATTAACATGCGTTTTAAAATTAGCGCGCATGCGGTTGGAATTGGCGGATTAATTGGTTCACTGATGATGATTTCATTTGTTTTAAAATACAATGCGGTACCTGAAATCGCGATACTCTTTTTAATTGCGGGATTGATTTTAACAGCACGTTTATATTTAGATGCACATAAACCTTCACAATTGTATTTAGGATTTGCTTTAGGAATGATAACGCAAATAATTGTTTTTACTTTTTTCTTAAACTTTAAACTTTCTTAAGATTGAATTTAGTAACCGGAGCAACAGGATTAGTTGGTACGCACGTTTTGCTTACACTCTTGCAACAAGGCAAAAAAGTTGTTGCAACGAAACGAGCTACAAGTAATTTGGCAGAGGTTGAAAAAGTTTTTTCCTATTATACATCCGATTCAAAAAAATTATTTAGTCAGATTGTTTGGCGTGATGTTGATTTAAACGACGTACTAAGTTTAGACGAATTACTCAATGAAATAACAGCGGTTTACCATTGTGCAGCTTTAGTTTCATTAAATAACAGTGACAGAAATGAGCTTTTAAAAGTGAATGTTGAAGGCACAGCTAATCTGGTAAACGCGTGCATTGATAAAAAAATTGAATCATTTTGTTTTGTGAGCTCAATCGCAACCATACAAAATCAGGATATAAAAACGGATTTAGATGAGAATGTGTTGTGGAAAAGCAAACCCAATGAAAACGTGTATTCATTGAGTAAATATTTGGCAGAGCAGGAAGTTTGGCGAGGAATGGAAGAAGGATTGAATGTTGTAATTGTTAATCCCGGAGTGATTGTTGGTCCGGGTAATTGGGACAGAGGCACCGGAAAATTATTCTCATTGAGTAAAAAGGGAGTTCTGTTTTATACAGAAGGCGTAAATGGATTTGTTGATGTAAAAGATGTTGCGGAGATGATGGTAGAGTTGTGCGATAAAAAAATATATGGCGAACGTTTTTTATTGGTTGAGAATAATTACTCTTTCAAAGAAATTTTGGAACAAATACATTTTGCTTTAGGAAAGAAGCCACCGCAGATAAAAGCAGGAAAATTCTTCCTGAATTTTGGCCGAATTTTCACTTTTTTATTGCCTCAAGACCTAAAGGTTAACGCCTCCATGATAGAAACCCTTACTGATAAAACAACCTATAGCTCCCAAAAAGTTAAAAAATGTTTAAACCGTAATTTCACCCCAATTAAGCAAACCATTGGGTTCGCTGCGGGTGTTTATAAAAACCTCAAGCCCTAAATCCAACCAAGTAGCTTATTATCAATTTGTTAAAAAAGGCATTCGTATTAAAAAAATTGGTTTTTGTACGTAAAATCTATATCTTAGTCTATTATTTTTAATGTTTTATGCACATTGCAATTGCCGGTAACATTGGGTCAGGAAAAACAACATTAACATCTTTACTTGCCAAGCACTACAAGTGGCATGCGCATTACGAAGACGCTGACGACAATCCTTATTTAAATGATTTTTATGAAGACATGCAGCGTTGGTCGTTTAACTTGCAGGTGTATTTCTTAAATAATCGTTTCTCACAAATTTTAGATATCCGCAAGGGTAAACATACAGTTGTACAAGACAGAACCATTTATGAAGATGCATATATTTTTGCACCAAATCTTCATGCAATGGGTTTGATGACAACCCGTGATTTCGAAAATTATTTTTCTCTTTTCAAACTAATGGAGAGCTTGATTAAAGCGCCTGATTTGATAATTTATTTACGTGCCTCTGTTCCTACATTGGTAAAACAAATTCAGAAACGTGGACGTGATTA
>CAYQDP010000426.1:0-2930 GCA_964416235.1 uncultured Flavobacteriaceae bacterium
TGTTGTTTTTTCCTTTCATAATTTCAATGTAAGTTAGTATTCACTTACAAAGGTATAATTATTTTATCGCTCTAGTAAGAATTTAACAAATTTTATTTCCTGATTCTTATCATAATAAAGCCCCATGCTACTGCATTAGGCTTTGGTTAAACTAATGAATTCACGTAATAGGAAATTTCTGTTTAGTCCTCGGCTTTAGAAGTAGGAAGTGTCTTTAATCTTTCTTTTTGCTGAATTGATTTTTGATAATACTCATAAAACAGAATTGATAAAGCTTCAAGACTAGCGATTGTCTCTTCTGCCATTTCATCGGTATAATTTTCAAATCCGGGATATGATTTTAATTCAGCAATACTTAAACGTTTTTTGGGTTTTGAGTTCATGATTTTTAGTTTGGTTTTGGGTGAACCGGACTCTAACTTGCAATTACTTCAGTATCAATGCAAATAGAAATTCGGATTATTTAACCACTAAAATATCGAAATGATTTTTTATTCGAAATTCCTTGATTCTGCTGGGGATTAGAAACAAAAAAGCAGACTATTAAAAAATAGTCTGCTTAAGTACCCTACGGATTGGATTTATCGAACTTTATGGATGATTTTCAAGCAATTAGAACACTAATGAATACTCTCCCTAGGATACCCTAAGCGGCAGGATTTCGAACCATATAGGAAAAATCTCTGAAAACCTCATTGTTTAAAAATCAATAAGGTCTTTTGAAAATTTTTCCTCTTCATCTTTGTTTAAAAAGACTTCCACCTTCGGATGTCCTATTGGTAAAATTTCTACCTTTTCAGGATAAAAAAGAACAACGTCATAAGAATAGCTATTCTTAGCGGAATTATATTTAATTCCGTTATAACCAGCACTTTTTGCGCAATCCATTATAAATCGAGTCAAATAATAATCAGGTCTCCAGTTTTCCTTATTTCTATCGCTTCTTCCAAGTGTGTTAAATACCTTTAATGATAAAAGTAAAGTTGAAGTTGATGGAGTCAATAAATCCCAATCAAATGATAAGTCAAGCACATCATCAATAGGTTTAGGAATGCTAAACTCCTGACACCAAACTAATAAAGCTCTTTTTTCAGAAATAACCTCTTTTATTGCCGTTATTTTATCGCTTGCTAAATAAAGATGGCTTTGTCCTGCATGATTAAATCTGCCTTCACTTGGCTTGCCTTTTGGAGCACTATACATATTTTCACTACTAATAACTTCTGAACTTTCCACTTTTCGAGCTCTAAAAAAACAACCTTTAATTGTGGTTAAGGGAAGTTTTTTTTCTTTTATTTCTTTGTGAATTCGTTTAGCAAGTTTGTTTTGGAAAGCCAATAAAGGAAAGTCTTCGAGTAAATTCTCTAGTTCTCTTACTTCGCCTCCATATAAGGCATAAGCCTCATCCATATGTTTATCAATTTCCTTCTCAAATCTTGATTTGATACCGACCTCTGAAGCCAAATCAAAGCAATCATTTCCACATGATGGGCAGCTCAAATTAGAAAGAATTTTATCCCTGTATTTCTCTGGCACATTGAAATTATCGAAAACATCAGAAATATCTGCTCTATCGCCAAAAATCCAAACAACTTCCCCTTCTTCGTAAGATTGATCATAACTACAGTATTGTATTTCAGCTTGTACTTTTTTGTAATATTTTTCTTCTGCTTTATTTAGTTCAGGTTTACTAAAATGATCCATGTTGTAAATTTATTTTTTATAAAACTATTATTATTATGCAACTAAACAATTGATTACAGATATTCCTGAATCTGATTTTGCAGATGCTGAATCTTAACCTTAAAATCACCTATTTCCTGCATACAATGGTTGTAATTATCCATTTCTGTTTTGGATAGTGGCGTTTCCAAAGAATTAATTTGTTTGTTCAGCTGTTCAACATATACATTAGTTCTATCATATATTTGCCTTGTCATTGCCCCATGTTGCTGATTTATATAGTTCTTAAAATTCGTATAAGCCTTTTGGAAAACCGCTCCCATTGCTTTGTTCGAATTCACCATAATTCCGTTTATTTGATTTTTGCGAATCGTTGCTTTACCAACAAATACAACTTTTAAAAGATTCCATACTTCAGATATTAAATCAGCCACAACAACAACGGCTTTTTCTAAAAAATTAAGATCTGAAAACCTTGCTGTTTCAGGGAATGTAGCTGTAATTGGGTTTACGAATTTCTTAAGTCTTTCTTCATTTATCCAACGAAGGGAGGTATTGTCTTTAATTGTTAATTCAGCTTGTGATAAACTATCTTTTACCCACGAATTGATTGTGCTATAGAGTGTATCAAGTTTGTAATTAACCTCTTCATATATTTGATTAAGTACGATTAAGGAGTTCTGTTCTAAATATTCTCTGTAAATCAATCCACCCGGTAGTTTTTCATCCGTTGAATGTGATTCGAGCCATGTTCTTAGCTCTTGAAGAATATTCTCGACACGTCGGTTTATATACGTTTCAAGCCATTGAATTAGTTCTTCTTTCTCTTTATTACCCTTTTCATACAATTTAGATAAATCCGAATTTACAGTGTCCAAATCACCCTTTAGCCGTTTACTTTCTTTTGTATTTAATAATCTTGCACTTAAAATTAATCCAAGCTTATTAAGTTCTTCGAATGTTTGACTACTTAGTGCATGCAAAGTATGTAGGCCTGTTTTACTATTCTTTAATAAATGATCCCATAACTGCTCTTCAATTTCCAAGTGATTAATTAAACCCTTTTTCTTTTTATCAAATAACTCTTTTGCACTTAAATAAATTGGTGGATGGGCAAGGGAATTTAAAATATCATATCGTTCTAAAGTTTCATCGATATATTCCTTTAGTTTTTCCCTTTCCTTTTTATCTTTTAATACATCAAACTTGTTAAACAACAAAAATAGTCTATCTCTTTTGGGAGCTAA
>CAYQDP010000427.1:0-2925 GCA_964416235.1 uncultured Flavobacteriaceae bacterium
CATCAGCGATATAGTTTTCACAGGCACTTTAGAGGATTGTCATTTTGAGCATTGTTCGTTTTACGGTGTCACCTTTCAAGACGCCATTATTTTAAACACCTTTTTTAAGTATAACGATAGGTTTAAAAAAGTTCAGTTTGTCAACTGTAAAGTGGATAGCATCACGTATGCCTTCTTAAAAAATAACCAAGCGAACCTGGAAGGAATTACACTGCTTTCGTAGAAGAAGTAAATCGTGTAAATAAAAACGGTTCTTCTCTTGCTTACATTAATATAAATCCCACTCCAAATCGAGCGGGATTTATATTTGATGAAAGTTTTAAAACACAACAAACTGTTTTAAAAAACGTGTTATAACATATTATAGTCTTGGGTTCAATTATGGATTCTTACAATTAAAAAAACTCTTTTTTATTATTTTACTGAGTGAGTTTGGCGTAAAAATTAGTAAGCCTAGGTTTTTGCATTTTAATTTACATTTATCTTGTGCCAATAAAATGTAACATGAAAAAGATCTTATTATCTCTCTTAGCCCTTGTATGTTTAAATACGCAAGCACAACATTGGATGGATGCCTACAAAGTTGGGCAAGGTAACACCACCGCCGGCGGTTGGTCGTATGTAACCACCGATGCTTTTAATAACGTTGTTTATGCCGGTGCTTTTACCGGTACACTTAATGTGGACGGAAATATATTTAATGCTTCCGGCACAGTAAGTTCTCTATTCATTAAACGCGATGCTGCCCGAAATTTTATTTGGGGTAAAACGCTTTCATGCGGTAAACTTACATACATACAAGATATGTATACCGATAATGCCAATAATATTTATGTTACCGGTTTTTTTGGTGATAGTTTAAATCCTACTACACTAAATTGTAATCCATTTCCATTATCGAATGTAAATGGCTTTAGTACCTTTGTTATTAAGTATGATCCAAGCGGGGCAGTTATTTGGTCGCGTGCTTTGCGTACGTTTCCAAGTTCATCAACCAGTGCGCCGTTTTATGGCATTACCGGAAATGGAACAAATCGTATCGCTATTTTATCTCCGTTTAAAAGTGTACCATCCTTAACAGTAGGTGCATCAGTAATTAGTTCAACTACGGGTTGTGGTTTTTACGCTACTATCGATAATAACGGTAATTGGCTCAATGCAGAAGCTTTTGCTGTCGCTAATAATAATTTGTTTCAACCAAGCATCAGCATGGCGGCGAACAATGATATTTTTATTTCGGGAGGTTACCGTGGTTCTATTGGTTTTGGTGCTGCCGGTACTTTTACTACACCTATTTCAAATCCGCAAGATTTTATTTGTAAAGTAAACAACGCGGGTAGTTTCGCTTGGGCGAAAGCCATTCCGAATGGATATGTGATGAAGAATGAAGTTATCTCTGTTGGTAACGATGCACTTTTATTAGGTACGTTTACTAGCACCATGGCCATGGCTTCAACAACCATTAACGCCGCATGGGGCATTACCTCTATTTACTACGCGAAAATTGATAACGCGGGTAACTGGGTGTGGCTTAAAAAATATGGTAATGGAAACAACCGTTTCTTCGCGGCAGCACGCGATAATAATAAAGTTTATATTTCTGGCGGTACAGAAAGTTCGGTTACTACCAATACCATTAATACGTTGATTTTAAATTATTCCTTAACCATGACGCCGGGTACACCTACCAGTAATCCGTGTTTTGTGATTGAGTCTGACTTAAACGGAAATCCTGCCAAAGGTGCCGTGTGTTATTTAGGATTCGCTACCTTAAATGTAAATGATATTGCGGCTTCCGGTGGTCGCGCGCACATCACAGGTATTTTGGGTAACACCGTTATCATTGGTAATTATACCTTAACCGGTGTTCCAACCAACGCGTATAATTTTGTAGCTACTTATGCAGATAGTGCTTCACTCATTACAGGTCGTACCTTTTATGATATGAATAGTAATAATGTGTGGGATGCAGGGGATATTAATTATCAAACCAATTTATTAACGAGCAGTTCTACCAATTCATTTGTGGCCTATTCAAACGGTTCGTATAAAATTCCGGTGAATGTGGGCACTTTCACTACTTCATTAGCAGGAGCTCCACCATTGTATTATACTGTGGGAAGTCCATTGTCGTACGTTTCTACATTTACGGTAACCGGACAAATTGATTCGGCCAATCATTTTTTCTTTAAGCCTATTCCAAATCAAAACGATTTAAAAGTAAAAATCACGATGGGACAAATGCGTCCGGGTTTTGTAGGAACAGGATTTTTAAATTTAACCAATGTAGGTACCACTGTGAAATCAGGAACTATGACAATGGTGTTGAGTCCGAGTATTAGCATATTAAGCAGTACGCCGGCACCACTCAGTGTTTCTTCTAACACTATAAATTATTCTTATACCAATTTAAATCCAACGATGACGAATAATTACGTGTTTACGTATTCATTATCCAACACTACAACTTTAGGAACAAAAACCAAATCGTATGTGTATGCAAGCGATCCGTTAGATTTAACACCAATTAATAATTCAGATACAGCTAACGTAACCGTAACGGGCTCTTATGATCCGAATGATAAAAGAGTTTATCCGGAAGGAAATATTACGCCTTCATTTGTAAGCGCAGGAAATTATTTGGATTACACCATTAATTTTCAAAACACAGGAAACGATACTGCCTTTACTGTAATTATAAAAGACACCATCAGTAATTTCCTTGATTTATCTAGTTTCCAGTTTGTAGCTTCCAGCAAGCCGGTGTTAATTGATATCAATGGTAACATTATCGACTTTAAGTTTTATAATATCTTATTGCCGGATAGTAACGTAAACGAGCCGGGCAGTCACGGTTTTGTTTCGTATCGCATCAAACCAAAATCAACAGCCACATTGGGAGATGTGATTAAGAATACCGCATTT
>CAYQDP010000428.1:0-2917 GCA_964416235.1 uncultured Flavobacteriaceae bacterium
ATTTGACAACAGAAGGACAAGGTTTATGGATTAGCCATAATATAAACGCGGCGACACCAACATTTTCGATGGTGCCGAGTTATCCGTTTCAGCAGCCGGAGCGCGTGTTTTTTAATCCGTACAATACCTCCGAAATTTGGGTGACCAGTTTTGGAAATGGCATGAAAACAGGAACCGTAACAGTGACGGGTCTTACTGAATTCAACAACGAAGAGAGTGGAGTAGTAATATATCCAAATCCTGCCAACGATGTATTGAATGTAGTGATTGGAGAAAATAAAATCGAGAAATTAGAATTGTACGATGTAATGGGACGACTGTTGCTGAATGAAACAGAACAGACCACATTAAACATTTCTCAATTACCAAACGGAACCTATGTTGTAAAAGTTTACACCTCTACCGGTATAGATACTAAAAAAGTAGTGGTGAGTAGGTAGGGGGTACTTTAAAATTATTTTAAAGTTCGAGATTACAAATTTGTTCTAGAGGGTTAATTTTATTTAGTAATAACCAATTTTTTCGTGATAGTTTCATTTTTTAAATTGGTAATAAAAATAATATAAACCCCATTAGCTAAATCTTCAAATGTAATTGTGGCTGTGTAATTTTTAAAACTCAATTCTTCTTCCCTTACCAGTTGCCCAAGGTTATTATAGAGTTGGTAAGTATTAAAAGGCTCATCCAGCTGTAAGTTCAATTGCAAATTGACTTCATTTGCGGCAGGCTGTGGGTATATCTTTAAATTATTACTTATTAAATCCAACTCATGCACGCCTATAGCACTTTGGTAGAGCACCACCGTATCCCACTTTATATTACCGCATATATCCTGTTTTACTACATAAGTTGTAGTTGTAACCGGCTTCACCCATAAACCGGCTACTGTATCAATGGCTGTTGTTGTATTTGGTAATTTATACCACATACAATCTTCATCTATCCCAACATCGCTTGGCCTGCCTAAATAAATACTATCACCGGGTATAAAAAAGGTATCACGGCCGGCGAAGGCAGGCAGGTCTAGGTCAATGCAGGAAACATCATCAATACAGAAATCTGTCCAAATTCCAGAAAATGTTGGATTTATATATGTCTTATTTGTATTCACGTCACTTTTAAAATTTCCAATGACCAAATATTTTTCACTACCGGTAGCAGTAAACGTTCCTGATACGGGGACCCAATTCATCGTATCTGTAATTATATTGTTATTTGAATTTTGTATTTGAGGTGTAAGATAGGTTATAATGATATCTCCGTATTTAATTGTATCTAAATTGCTGTCTGCAAAATAAATCCCTACTCCATCGCTACCATATGGAGACTCATCTTTTATATTAACGTAGAATTTAACACAATAGATTCTGTTTGCTGTTAAATTGTATTTTAGTTTATTTCGAACATAGCTTCTGTTGTGTGTGGGATTGCAACCACTACACAAAAACGTTCCTATCACATAACCATTACCTGTATGTGGCCTTTGGAAATTATACCCATATGCAGGAACATTTCCAAGACAAACGTTTGAAATCTGATAAGAAAATTTATTTGTATCTATACTCGACCAAAACTTTGTCTTATTATTATTAACTAGATTATTACAATCCATTAAGTCTTCAAACCCCCCATTGTTCACAAAATTGACAATTTGAGCTTTTGAGTAAAGACAGCATAATAAACCACCAAGCAACATGATTTGCTTGGTGGTTTTAGCAATGGTTATTTTAAGTTTACTTAGCAATGACTAGTTTTTTGGTAATAGTTTCATTCTGCAAATTACTAATGGAAATAAAATAAACCCCATTAGCTAAATCTTCAAATGTAATTGTGGCTATGTGATTTTTAAAACTCAATTCCTCTTCCCGAATTAACTGCCCGAGATTGTTATATAGTTGGTATTTATTAAATGGCGCATCCATTTGTAAGTTCAATTGTATGTTTACTACATTGGTGGCAGGCTGCGGGTATATCTTTAAATTATTACTTATTAAATCCAACTCATGCACGCCTATAGCACTTTGGTAGAGCACCACCGTATCCCACTTTATATTACCGCATATATCCTGTTTTACTACATAAGTTGTAGTTGTAACCGGCTTCACCCATAAACCGGCAACTGTATCAATGGCTGTTGTTGTATTGGGCAATTTATACCACATACAAGCTTCATCAATACCCACATCGCTTGGCCTGCCTAAATAAATGCTATCACCGGGTATAAAAAAGGTATCACGGCCAGCGAAGGCTGGTAAATCAAGGTCAATTAAACTCACATCGTCGATATATATATCATTTGTAAGGAGTGAATTTGGGGGATTAATTAATAAGGTATTAGTATTTACATTACTCCTAAAATTCCCTATTACTAAGTACTTTTCGTTTCCAGATGCAGTGAAAGTACCTGTAATTGCTGTCCAATTCAGTGTATCAGTTATTATTCCCTGATTATTTTCTATCTGTGGTGGTAAATAATTTATATTAGCATTACAATACTTTATAGTATCTAAAGACATATCTCCTATATGAATACCGAAATTACTAATTGCAACTACATTATTGTTAGTGTTTACAACAAAATATTTTGCACAGTATCTTGTATTCGGCTTTAACTGTTGCTTCAATCTATTTCTAGGATATTCTCTTGAATTAGTCGAATTACATGATAAGCCGCCACAATAAAACTGTGTTCCAATAAAATTATTTCCATGTCTTGGGTATTGGAAACCTGTACTTACATATGGAGCATTTGAATATGAAGCAGATGTGCTACAAGTGTAATACCCAATTTTAGTACTATCAAAAGTGTCCCAAAATTTAAATCCATCCCATTGATATTGGGATATCCCAGGATATGCATCCTCAAACCCCCCATTATTGACATAATTGACAATTTGAGCTTTTGAGTAAAGACAGC
>CAYQDP010000429.1:0-2916 GCA_964416235.1 uncultured Flavobacteriaceae bacterium
AATGTTACTTTCCCTGTTAATCTTTTACAAGGAAACAATAACATTGTGGTGACCGCGAAGAATAATGTTTCTGCCGATTCAAAATCCGTTGTGATTGAATATGAGATTATAAAAAAATCACCGCCACCTTCAGTAGTTATCACAAACCCTCAACCTTCACCTTATACCACAAGCGCGGCAACTTATTTATTTAAAGCAACAACAAACTTTATTGAAAACGCTTCTCAGGTAGAAGTGAAGTTTAATGGAAATATTGTTTCTAACTTTATATATAATGCCGGCTTTGTAGAGTTCAATTCAACTCTTGTTCCTAACAGCAATAATATTTTTGAGGTGAAGGTGACGAATCCAAACGGTTCTAAT
This sequence comes from uncultured Flavobacteriaceae bacterium, assembly GCA_964416235.1. Taxonomy (GTDB): domain Bacteria; phylum Bacteroidota; class Bacteroidia; order B-17B0; family Aurantibacillaceae; genus JAHEYG01. The sequence goes on from CAYQDP010000429.1 coordinate 364, forward strand.
TCTGCAAGCGCAATTGTAAAGCATGAGCAAAAAGTAATCGGACAATCCACTCAAACTATGGTGATTTGCCATCGTACCGGAAGAATTTCTTATGAAACTATAACTATTAATGTGAGCGAGTGGGCAGATCATCAAGCGCATGGTGATTATGAGGGCGCTTGTAAGCCTGTAAAGGATCCGGGTACAATAGAAGATGCAGATATTGTGATTTGTCATAACGATGGTAATGGAGGAAAGCAAACCATAACCATTAAACAAAGTCAGTGGGCACAGCACCAGGCTCATGGCGATGTGCAAGGCACTTGTCCGAAAGTAGTAAATGCGGAACCTGTATTGGATCCGGATATTGTAATTTGTCATATTGAGTTAACCGGACAACCAATTACCATGACTATCAAAGAAAGTCAGTGGACGCAGCATCAGGCGCATGGCGACAGCAAAGGACCTTGTCCGAAAGCGGTCGGAAATACTAATAATACAACACCTGATCCGGACATTGTAATTTGTCATAACGATGGAAATAACGGTAAGCAAACACTGACAATCAAACAAAGTCAGTGGGCACAACACCAGGGACATGGCGATGAAATGGGCGTTTGTCCGCGTGTTGCTCCTCCGGCAGAAGAAAAGAAAATCACGATTTGTCACATTCCTCCTGGAAATACAGGAAATCCGCAAACAATAGAAATCCCTGAGAGTGCTTGGCCGGCGCATCAGGCGCATGGCGACTTTAAAGGAGTTTGTAATGCGAGTGGTAGTATGGGTGGGGGATTACCAAATGGAAACTCCGGTGGAGGAGGTACAAATACAGGTAACACAAAAATAACTATCTGTCATTACCCTCCGGGGAAAAATCAAAATCCTCAAACAATAGAAATTGATGAGAGCGCATGGCCGGCTCATCAGGCTCACGGAGATACTAAAGGTCCTTGTCCGCAAACTAAAGTTGGTGGCACAACTCCAACAAAAGAAGGAGTACAGCCTTTAGGTAATGAAGAAACCAAAACCGGAGAGGTAAAAACAGGTGAAGTGAAAACAACAGAAGGAACTAATATTAAAACAGGCAGACCAAGATAATTATGAACTTGATTTTAGTTGATGATAAAAAAATATGGCAACAATTATTGCCATTAACTTATACACGTCCAGTATCTGAAATTCGGATTGGGATTCTTACCATTCGCGAAAAATGGGAAAAACACTTTAAAGCGAAAGCCTCGTATCAAACAGAATCTTATTTGTCAAATAAGTTTCCTTTTGCCGCGTTTAAAGGCGATTCGCTATTCGTTAATTCATCAGTGATTCCCGACGATAAGTTAATTCTGAAAATTAAAAAACTTAAATCGGGAAACGGATTAAAGCAAAATAATAAGTTGATTGCTTATAAAAGTGAAGCTGTCAATTTCAATCAGGCTTTAGCTCTTCAAAACTGTGAAGAATATTCAAATCCTGTTATTTTCATTGAACAAGTTTGGGATATCTTCAAAAAGAATGGAGAGGCTATTCAATTGGATTTTTCTTTACTAACAAAAGGACGTAAGAGTCAACCTTTATCCAAATCAAATACTGTAATTGGCAAAAAAAATCAGATATTTCTTGAAAAAGGTGCAAAATCAGAAGCTGCTATTTTTAATACCACATCCGGCCCAATTTACATTGGAAAAAATGCGGAAGTAATGGAAGGTTCCGTGGTGCGAGGACCATTTGCTTTGTGCGAAGAAAGTGCATTGAAATTATCGTGTAAGGTTTACGGACCATCTACTATTGGTCCTCACAGTAAAGTAGGAGGAGAGATAAATAATTCCGTGATTTTTGGTTACAGCAATAAAGCACACGACGGTTTTTTAGGCAACAGTGTATTGGGAGAGTGGTGTAATTTAGGCGCGGATACCAATAATAGTAATTTAAAAAACAATTACGGTAATGTGAAATTGCATAGTTATGCTACAGGAAAAAATGAAGATACAGGTTTGCAGTTTTGCGGTTTAATAATGGGCGACCATTCCAAATCAGGAATTAATACCATGTTTAATACCGGAACTGTTGTTGGTGTAGGAGCAAATATATTCGGAGGAGGATTTCCACCAACTCATATTCCTTCATTTACCTGGGGTGGAGCAGAAGGTATGGAGACTTATCGTTTAGATAAAATGTTTGAAACAGCTCAGCGTGTTTTCGAAAGAAGACATTTGAATTTGGAAGCCGAGGATAAAAAAATATTAGAACATGTTTTTGAAGCAACTTCCGGTTTGAGAGATTAACTCAACCTTTTCCCTATAATTTTTAAGAGATTGCCGAATACTTGTCCGGGTGAAAATTTCCGCCAGTGAAAATCATTTAATTCTCCTTCGGAAATGAAGTAATAATCAATATTGGCGCGTTTAAATTCTTTTAAAACGTGTTCTCTGAAATTCAAAAATACAATCCACCCTTCTTCACCAATATCATCAAACCATTCTTCGTAATACGAGTCATCCGAATAATGGAAATTCAGAACGTTTTCGCCGATAATAATGAATTTATTAATGCCGGCATAAATCAACTCGTCAATTA
>CAYQDP010000430.1:0-2913 GCA_964416235.1 uncultured Flavobacteriaceae bacterium
AATTACGGCTTACGATAAATTCCGTTATAGCCGATTCTTTTTTGCATTTGCTGTTTGGGCATTGCTTATTATTATAACAACCGTGGTAAGTTATTTTGTAAACAGTGAAGATATCAGTATTCAATTCGATCCTGTGAACTTTGCGATACTGGTTGGCGTAACGGTGGTGTTATTGCCTATTCAAACAAGTACCGAAGAGATTTTATTCAGAGGTTATATGTTGCAGGGTTTGTCGCAGATATTTAAAAACGGAATTACACCATTAATCATTACTTCCTTGTTATTTGGCATGGTGCATATGAGTAATCCTGAGGCTTCTGCTTTCGGTTGGGCTGTAATGTTGCCTTATTATACAGTGTTTGGTTTCTTTTTGGGTGCTTTGGCGTTATTAGATGAAGGATTAGAATTAGCAATGGGAATCCATTGCGCCAATAATTTAATTTCCAGTTTATTGATAACTTCGCCTAATGGAGTCTTGAAGACCGACGCGATTTTCGTGGCAAAATCAGAGAATCCGGGAGGAGAATTTTTAACATGGTTTGTATTGGCGGCGATTACATTTACCATTTTTTGGCTTAAATATCGCTGGAAAAATTTTAACTTGCTTATTAAATAATTTTATGCTAAAGCGTTTTTTATTAGTTGTATTGTCGAGCCTTAGTTACGTGACTTTCGCAGACAAGGATTATCATTATAACATTAACCTTAATAAGGTAATTGATGATAAGTTAACCATTGAGTTAACGCCGCCGGATATGACCGAAAACGAAGTGGTGTTTAATTTTCCTGCGATGGTTCCAGGAACTTACGAGGTGTATAACTTTGGGAGATTTGTAAGTAACCTTAAAGCTTTTGGAAAAAACGGAAGTGTTATTACAGTACAAAAGCTAAATGATGATTCCTATAAATTATCACCGGCTTTGCAGATTCAAAAAATTACCTACGAGGTAGAAGATAGTTGGGATACAAAAATCAAAGAGAAAATAGTTTTTGAACCGGGAGGAAGTAATATTGAGGACAATAAAAACTTTGTATTCAACACGCATTGCTTCTTTGGATATTTCACAGGCTATAAGCAGGCTAATTTTATTTTGGAGTTTGAAAAGCCCAAAGGGTTTTACCCTTCAACCGGATTAAATGACCTAAAATTAGGTGAGTTTAGAGATGTAGTTAAAGCAACTGATTATAATTCTTTAGTTGACTCACCAATTATGTATAGTCTGCCTGATACTGCAACTGTAATGGTGGCCAATACTAAGGTTTTGGTTTCTGTTTATTCTCCAAATGGTGCTGTAAGTTCAAAATATGTAGCAGGAAATTTAAAGCGTTTACTTTATGCACAACGTGATTATTTGAATGGCGAATTGCCTGTAGATAAGTATGCTTTTTTGATTTATCTATCCGATAAACCAACGCTCAGTGGAGCATCGGGTGCCTTGGAGCATTCCTATTCTTCATTTTATGTGTTGCCTGAAGTAGATACGGCTTCAATTGCACAAACATTAAATGATGTGTGTGCTCATGAATTTTTTCACATCGTAACGCCTCTTAATATTCATGCGGAAGAAATCGGAAATTTTGATTTTAATAATCCGAAGATGAGCGAACATCTTTGGTTATATGAAGGCTTAACCGAGTATTCTGCACATCATGCTCAGGTATTGGCAGGATTAATTGGTTATGATTATTTTTTCCAGGTAATGATGGATAAGTATACAAATTCCATTGAGCAATATAACGACACCGTGCCTTTTACTTACATGAGTAAATATGTTTTAACTGAGCATTATCATAAGCAATATAACAACGTATATGAAAAAGGCGCGCTTATCAATATGTGCTTGGATATTATGCTGCGCTATTATAGCGACGGCAAATATGGCACGCAAGAATTAATGCGCGATTTGGCAAAAAAATATGGCAAAGACAAATCATTTAAAGATTCGGATCTGTTTAACGACATCGAAAAATTAACCTATCCAGAAATTCGCAAGTTTCTCGATGAGCATGTTGCCGGAAGAAAACCTCTTCCAATGGTGGAAGTCTTTAAAATGGTTGGCCTTGATTTAATTAAAGAGCGTGAAACTGAAACCATAACACTCGGCGGCTTCGGAATTGGTTACAATGATAGTACTAAGCGCCTTGTGGTAATTGATGTAAATGAGATTGATGAATTCGGAAAGCAATTCAAATACAAGGTAGGTGATGAGCTGTATTCATTTAATAACCGTTTGCTTACATTAGATAATGCTCGCGAAGTAGTAGGTGAATTTATGGCAACAACTCAGGTAGGCGATAAATTAGTGATTGAAGTTTACCGTAAGGATAAAAAGGGAAAATATAAATTGAAAAAATTAAGCGGTAAGGTTAAAAAGGTAAAAGTAATCGAGAAGAACATCATTGATGTTTCCAAGAATCCGACTGAAAAACAAATTACAGCCCGCCGTACATGGTTGGGTATTGAATAAAATACGATCCCTTTATGAAAAAAATATTCCTTACAATATTGATTTTATTGTCTTCATTAATGATAAAATCTCAGTCTTTACCTCCGGGCAGTTATACAAGCACGAATAAAAAAGCCATCAAATATTATGAAGAGGGTAAAAAGTTTTATGAAGTAAGAAAGGATAAAGAGGCAGAGGAAGTTTTATTAAAGTGTTTAAAGGAAGATGATAATTTTGTGGAAGCACATTCTGCATTAGCGTTTTTAATGATGGAGCATGGTCGCGCTGAAGAAGGTATTCCTCATTTTGAAAAAGCAGTATCAATCAATCCTAAATTTTTTCCGCAAAATCAATATTATTTGGCTAATGCCTATATGATGGCCGGAAAATACGAAAAGGCTGTTACTACTTACGAAAACTTTCTTAAGATAGAGCGTGTTAATCCTCAAATGAAGGAAGCTGCTGC
>CAYQDP010000431.1:0-2902 GCA_964416235.1 uncultured Flavobacteriaceae bacterium
TGCACATTGTTCATCACAACGATTTGTCCGTAATAACTAGGGTCTGTAAAAATTTCCTGATAGCCGGTCATACCGGTATTAAAGCAGATTTCGCCTGTAGTAGTTCCTATTTTGCCGGCAGCTTTGCCTTCAAACACTTTTCCGTCTTCTAATAAAAGTATGGCTTTGGGGCGAGATTGGTATTTCAATTGCATTTTTTTAGAAGTTATATTCTAAAATGTAAAGGTCTGTATTAATGCCCGAAAAATAAAGGTTTGTTAATAGGTTTTTAAAAAGTTAAAGATAAAGCGGGACAATTAGCGTATTCCAATTTTGGTATCCTTCTTTTTGGGCTTAAATAAGGCCTTTAACTTGTACTCGAAACCCTGGGTTGGCGCATTGGCGGGTGATTGCGCCAGATTACCAAATTGGTTGATGAAAAAGAATGCAGGAACCGCTTTTAGATTATACACATCATAAGCTGTTTTACCATCATTGGCCGCATAGTTGAACCAAATTGGCCAGGTAAATTTCGGATTTGCTTTTAAATAGTTCTTATAATTCTTAATACTATCATCGGTACATATACTAACAAAAGCCATTTTGTCGCCATACTTTTTTACCAATTCCGCAATTTTTGGCATTTCCTTTAAACTACTCACGCTTTTGGTAGAAAAGAAATTCAAATAAACATATCGGCCTTTAAAATCGCCAAGGGTCACCATTTTTCCTGTTCGGTCGTAGGCTACAAAATCAGGCGCCTTCATACCTACACTTAAATTATAAGCCACCAGAAGGATGTTATTCAAAATCTTTTTGTGCTCCTTTATTTTTGTTGCATTAGCGGTTTGCTCAATTACTGCCAAAACCATCTCGCGACTAAATTGAGGGTTATAATAATAATCCCACAAACTTTTAATAATTACCAGCTCACGCAAAGTATCATTAACCAGTAATGGGTCATTTTTCAGATAAGCATTAACAGCTGTATATTGTGTAACCGTATTAATAAGATGGTGAATGTTTTCAGTTTTTTTTGTAGAAGAATAAGCCTCAACATAACCCTTAAAAAAAGCATTAAAGAAAGTCATGTATTCAAAATGATTGTGCTGTACAGGTTTGCCGGAAATGAAACTGCTTGCTAAAAAGTTTTTCCCGCGAGAGGCATTCGCATTTAACTCTGCAATACTGTAATGCACGTAAGACTTAAAATAGTTGTTTTTAATATTCTTGTATCTCCATCCGGCAATCAGCTGTAAAGTATCGAGTTTATTATAAATTCTGTTTTTGTTTAAGAATTCTGAACCCGCATTTTCAAACATTTTATTATAAATCTTATTATAATCAATGATAAGTGTGTTTAGTTCAGTTGTATCCGCAGAAATCACTCCAATCAAAACTTGTTCTTCAACATCTCCTCGTATATCCAATTCCTTATCCTTTTCAGGAAAAGTAACACCGTAAACATAATTGGGCTGAATGTAAAGTTTACCGAATAAATTTTCTATTTGTAGTTCTATAGGTTGGGTGTGATCAATTTGCAGATCCAATTCAAAATAGCCATCCTTATCAACAGTATCGATGGCTTCGCGGGTTTTGGTATAGGTTATTAAATCACCGAATGCTAAAACGCTTATGGGTTTACCAATGTGAGAAGCGTGCGCTTTTCCTTTAATCTTTACATTTTGCGAGAACGAAAAAGCGGGTGCTAAAGCACACAGAAAAATCAGATAAAGAGAATAGCGTTTAAGCTGCATAAACTTATATAACTCAAATGTATTAAAAAGTTACAGTTATTCTTCGCCAACAGCAATATCACTATCCTTTCTTTCCCGGCTTTTTAAACTTATTGCCGCACCGCCCACTACAATAAAGGGAGCAGATATGGCAGGGTCTTCACCCACCGCATAAAAATAATAATCGCCTTTATATAGATTGAAAATTTCGAAATAACCGTTCATGTTTGCAGATATCTTTGTATCATACACAGTTAAATCAGTTCCGGGAAAATCCTTGGCATTAAATTTAATATATATTACAGCATTCGCGATTGGCTTACCATGATGCAATACATTTCCACTCACACCTGATTTACCTCCCAGGTCGTTCTTTTTGCAACCTGTAAATGCGATGAATCCAAAAGTTAAAAGCAGTATTATTATTCTTTTTACCATACTGTAAATTTACAAAAGCATTAACCAGGTAAAAAATGATTTATGTTAACTAAAATAAAAAAGCCGCGAAAATATCGCGGCTCAATAATTAATTTACTCTTTGTTATTCTTCAGTTACCGGAACAACAAATCCTGTAACCTCTTTCAACATTTTTACTTTTAAGTAAATTCCGCCTTTAACGGTACCCGGAGCTGCAATTGCATCATCTACACCAATGGCATAAAAATAATAATCTCCGTGGTAGATATTACTGATTAAGAAATTCCCGTTATGGTCTGCATCAATATAAGTATCGTACTTTGTAATATCAGTGCCCGGAAAATCCTTTGCATTAAATTTAATATAAACTCGAGCATGAGGAATAGCCTTATCGTGATGTTCTACTCTACCCTTAATATTTGATTTACCACCTAATTGGTTCTTTTTACAGCCAAAGAATGCAAGGGCTGTAACCATTAATAAAATGTATTTGAAATTTTTCATAGAAATTGATTTATAACAAATATAATCAAAACTGATTAAGTTCCCTAGTGAATTTCGGAAAATCTAGAATCATTAATAAACTCAGCGTCATCTAATGTTGCTAAAAAGGCAATCAAATCATTTTTTTCTTGGGTTGTTAGAGGAATACCGCTAGTTAAAAGAGGATCTAAATTGGGTGTATTTGTTACTCCGGAATTATAGTGATTTAATACCGCCATAATGGTGCTGAAACGTCCATCATGCATATATGGAGCGCTATAACCTA
>CAYQDP010000432.1:0-2899 GCA_964416235.1 uncultured Flavobacteriaceae bacterium
AAAATGAAGCCTTGATTTCTTTTGTTTCTTTTCTGCATCAAGGCAGAAAAGAAAGTAAATAATACAATTACATCTTCTAATATTTCCCTAGGCAAATAAGCTAAAATCCCTATTTTTGTGGCTCAAAGTTTATTAGCATGTCACAGAAGCCAGAAGATTTTTTTAAGAATGTTATCTCTCATTGTAAAGAGTACGGTTATATTTTCCCATCCAGCGAAATTTATGACGGACTAAGTGCCGTTTACGATTATGGTCAATATGGTGCCGAATTAAAGAAAAACATCCGTGAATACTGGTGGCGCGCCATGGTACAAATGCACGAAAACATTGTAGGTATCGACGCAGCCATTTTCATGCACCCTACTACCTGGAAAGCCAGCGGACACGTAGATGCTTTTAACGATCCTTTAATCGACAACAAAGACAGTAAAAAACGCTACCGTGCGGATGTGCTTATTGAAGAGCATGTGGTTAAGATTGAAGATAAGATTAATAAAGAAGTTGAAAAAGCGGCTAAACGCTTTGAGAATTTTGATGAGGCCATGTTCCGTAGCACCAATGCACGTGTAAAGGAATATCAAGATAAAATTGACAGCATTAATAACCGTTTTAAAAATGCCATGGACAAAGGCGATTTAGCGGAAGTGAAACAAATTATTGTTGACTGTGAAATTGTATGTCCGATAAGCGGAAGCCGTAATTGGACGGACGTTAGACAGTTTAATTTAATGTTTTCAACCAGTATGGGTTCGGTGGCTGAAGAAGGAAATACCATTTATCTCCGTCCGGAAACTGCACAGGGTATTTTCGTTAACTTCCTGAATGTGCAAAAAACAGGACGTATGAAAATTCCGTTTGGTATTGCTCAAACAGGTAAAGCTTTCCGTAATGAGATTGTTGCCCGTCAGTTTATTTTCCGTATGCGCGAATTCGAACAAATGGAAATGCAATTTTTCGTTCGCCCCGGTACTGAAATGGAATGGTATGAATACTGGAAAAAAGCCCGTTTAAAATGGCATCAAAGTTTAGGATTAGGAAATGAAAAATACAAGTATCACGACCATTTAAAACTAGCACATTATGCTAATGCTGCTTGCGATATTGAATTTGCATTTCCATTTGGATTTAAAGAATTAGAAGGAATACATTCACGTACCGATTTCGATTTAAAACAGCACGAACAATTCAGCGGAAAAAAATTACAATACTTCGATCCTGAATTAAATCAAAATTATGTGCCTTACGTTGTAGAAACATCTGTTGGTCTGGATCGTTTATTCTTAGCCATCTTAAGTGCGGGATTAAAAGAAGAGGAACTTGAAGGTGGAGATAAGCGCACCGTATTAAACTTACCTCCTGCTCTTGCACCAATAAAAGCAGCCATTTTACCATTAGTGAAAAAGGATGGTTTACCTGAGTTAGCAGAGAAAATCATGAAAGAATTAATGCTCGATCATATTGTTACCTACGACGAAAAAGATACTGTAGGTCGCCGTTACAGACGACAAGATGCTATTGGGACACCGTATTGTATTACAGTTGATCATGATAGTTTAAATGACCACAGTGTAACCATTCGCGAACGTGATACCATGAAACAAGAACGCGTAAAAATCAGTGAGCTCGCTAAAATTCTGGATGAAAAAGTAAGTTTAAAGAGTTTATTGAAGCAGTTATAATCACTATCAGTTCGAGCGAAGTCGAGAACTAAAGTAGAGATTGGTCACTGAGTGGTTCCTGAGCTTGTCGAAGGACCTGATGAATGGAAACTGATAACAGCATTTATACATCAAAGAACAAAAAGGAGTTTAATACAAACTCCTTTTTTATTTCCCTAAATTTTGTACATTTATTAAAACGATTGATTAAGCACTTATAAGCATTTGTAAATATTTGTTTGTGGCGCTTAGCCAGTAGTTATAGGGCATTTTAAAAAATGACAGACAACGAACGAAATATCATCAATTTTTTGACTGACCAGAATGGACAGGCTTATTATATTGACATAAGGGAAAATGTAGGACATCACTTTGACAATGAAACTGACTTTGACAAGACTTTAAAATTATTGACTTTAAAAAATTGGATTTACGAAACAGATTTCGGTTCGACATTTTATCAAATAAATGAACAAATGACTAAAACTGAAACCTACGAGATTGAACTTGATGACTATAAAGTTTTGACTAATGGTTCAGATGGCGGTCATTGTTACCTGAAAACAAAAACAATTTACAAAGGACAAGAACGTGATTTAATAGTTCTATTTCTTGATAAAAGCGATGAAAAAATGGTAAAGTCGAATAAAAAATTAATAATAGAAGGCGACCTAATGGACGAAGGAAATGAACTTTCTCTGACTTTGTATAACTCGATAATTAAAAGTTATGTGCAATAATTGTTTTGAAAGAGAATATAATTCATTTCCATCAGAAAAGGAATGGTTAGACTTTGATTTGCAATTGACAAAAAAATTAGGTTCTAACAAAATGAAATATTTGGATTTTAAACGAGACGGGAAAAGAGACAAAGATGACGGAGAATATATTTATGAATGTATGACTTGTAAAGAAAAATGGAAATTGAAAGACCCTGACAATTCGTTTAGGGGATATTTTTTAAGAAAGAAATGAAAGAAAAACGCCCTATAACACGCGGTAAATTGCAGCTGGGTCGATCTCGCATTGCGAGATTTTTGCTATTTTTAGGCTGGTATTTGTCGTGGGACGACGACGTAACCGCCGTCATCCCAGCCGACAAATTACCGCGGAAACGTTAAAAAATTGACTTAACTCACCTTCAACCCTATCACCAACAAATCATCCACCTGCTCATAATTGCCCTTCCAGGAATTGATTTTATCTGTTACCAATTGCTTTTGTTCTTCTACAGACAAATG
>CAYQDP010000433.1:0-2893 GCA_964416235.1 uncultured Flavobacteriaceae bacterium
TCTAAGATGTCAGAAACGATACGGATGGTATAACCTGAATCAACAGGAACAACTTTTTTAAGTGCGCGTAATGCCAAGTTACCGTGACCAACTTCACGACGACCAACACCACGGTTTGGTTTTGCTTCACCTGTTGAGAAACCAGGGAAGTTGTAATGTAAGATGAAACGCGCTTCACCTTTGATGAAAGCACCATCGATCATCGCTGCATCTTTTGGTGTACCTAAAGTTACAGTTGTTAACGATTGTGTTTCTCCACGTGTGAATACTGCGCTGCCGTGTGCTGATGGTAAATAACCTACTTCACTCCAGATCGGACGAATCTGATTTGTTTTACGGCCATCTAAACGAATCTTTGTATCCAATGCGGCTTTACGAACAGCATGGTATTCAACTTCGTGATAGTATTTTTCAATTAACGCTTTTTTCTCTGCTAATTCTTCTTCAGTAAATGTTGCCTTGAACTCTTCTAACACAGCTTTGAACGCTTCCTTACGCTTGTTTTTATCAGGATTAGCCATTTTAGCTACGTTGTATACTTTGTCGTAGGTTGCAGCCTTTACTTTTTCTTTTAATTCAAGGTCGTTTACTTCATGACAATATTCACGTTTTGTTTTTAAACCCGCTTTCGCTGCGAATTCATTGATAGCTTTAATTTGAACTTTAATGGCAGCATGCGCAAACTGAATCGCTTCTAACATTTCGTCTTCGCTAATCTCACTCATTTCACCTTCCACCATTACAATATCCTTATCAGATGCTGCAATAATCATATCGATGGTAGACTTTTCTAAATCATCCACGTTTGGATTAAGAACTAATTTACCGTCAATTTTTCCTACGCGAACTTCTGAGATAGGTCCGTTGAACGGAATATCAGATACAGCCACAGCAGCAGAAGCCGCTAAACCTACTAATGCATCCGGCATTGTTTTACGATCAGAAGAAATTAAAGACAACATGATTTGTGTATCGGCATGATAATCTTCAGGGAATAAAGGACGCATAGCGCGGTCAACGATACGGCTAATCAATACTTCATAATCTGAAAGTTTAGCTTCACGGCGGAAGAAGCCACCCGGAAATCTTCCGGCAGCTGCAAATTTTTCTTGATAATCTACGGTTAAAGGTAAAAAGTCAACGCCTTCTTTTGCTTCTTTAGAGCTAACTACGGTAGCTAAAATCATGGTATCGCCCACTTTTACTACTACAGCTCCATCGGCTTGTTTTGCTAATTTACCTGTTTCTAATGTTACGATTCGGCCATCGCCTAAGTCGAAACTGTGTTGTGTTCCTATTTGTGACATGTTTCTGTTTTTGTGTCCCGGCGTTTCCGGAACGGATTTATATTTATTTTATTCTTTTGCCTATTAATAAGAAAGGCATTCCGAATATCTTCGAAATGCCCCCCTCCAATAAATCATATTCGTAAGATTACTTACGGATATCTAATGTTTTAATAATCGCACGGTAGCGATTGATATCAGTTTTCTTTAAATAGTCTAATAAAGCACGACGCTTACCTACTAAGTTTAAAAGAGAACGTTGAGTTCCGAAATCTTTCTTATTGTTTTTTAAATGACCTGTTAAGTGATCAATACGTTGAGTAAACAACGCAATTTGAGATTCTGCGCTTCCTGTGTTTTTTTCGCTTCCACCGTGTTTTTTAAACACTTGCTTTTTTGCTTCTGATGTAAGATACATATTACTATCCTTTTGTTTTAATTAGAGGGGCAAATATAACACATATATTTAAAGAAATAAAATGTTTTTTAGAGGGATTTTGAATTAAATTAGTACTTCAAAATTAATTCATCATTTTAATTGATTATTTTAACTAATTGATTTATATATATTTACATGATTTATTTCAAAAGTCATTAAACCTTTAATCCAAATCTCTATCCAATAAAAAACAAAAACCTAAAAAATGAAAACCAACAAAATTATCTACGCCCTTTCCCTGATTGTATTATCAGGTTCATTAGTATTTACTTCTTGTAAGAAGAAAAAAGCTTTTAAAAATGAAGACGGACAGGCTTCTGCCGATAACCGTTCGGTTCAAGGTGAAAATGATGCCGCTATTAGTGATGTAAATAATGTTATCGCCGATAACTCTTTATTACATGGTAAATTGGCAGGCGGACAAAGCGTGAGCAGTGTGTTAGGAACACCATGCGGCTTAACTGTTGATACCAATGGTTTGTACATGGGACGTGTTACTTTAAATTATAACGGAACTACCTGCAGCAACCGTACACGTACCGGTTCTATTCGTTTAACCATTTTAAATTACAGCAGTGGTGTTAGATGGAAAACAGTTGGTGCAGTTTTACAAGTGGAATATTTAGGGTATAAAGTTACCCGTGCTTCCGATGGAAAAAGCATTGAGTTAAACGGTACTCAAAATGTAACTAATAACTCAGGTGGAACTTGGTTTGATTTGATTTTCTTAGGACAAGCTAACCTTTCTCACCAAGTAACAGGTACTGATTTAAAAGTTACTTTCGATGGATCTAAAACTGCTACTTATAACATTCACCGTAAATTCACTTACACCTACTCTAATTTAGTTATTACTTGTGTTGGAGAAGGTATAGGCTCGCATAACAGCTTAAACCAATTAGAAAATTACGGTACAACTCGCGATGGCGATGATTTTACAAGCCAGGTGGTAACTCCTGTGGTTTGGAATACTACTTGTGGTGCTTGGGCTCCAATTCAGGGTGAAGTAAACATTAAAGTTGCAGATAAATCATTCGACTTAAAATGTTTATTTGGTGTTGACCAAAACGGAAACTCAGTTACAGTAGGCGCTAATCAGTGTCCTTACGGTATGAAAGTTGAATGGTCTTATAAAAAGAAAACTAACAAAAAGATTTTCGGTTACCTA
>CAYQDP010000434.1:0-2889 GCA_964416235.1 uncultured Flavobacteriaceae bacterium
TTTCCTGCACTTAAATCCTTTCTTGCTAATAACGCTAAGCCTGTATGAGCGTTAAAGCTATTTGCAAAAACAGCTATGGAGTTTCCAAATGCACCATCACCCTGAACACTAATATTTGTTGTTCCGGTACCTTGTGTTAATCCATAAACACCGGCTGTTCCTGTGTAGGTGGTAGAAGTGCTAATACCAGAGATACCATTGCCTCCACCGGAATGTGTTGCATAAACAGCCGCAGATGAATTGCTTGGATTATTGGCAGAGGCATACAAACCTGCCAACCCACCTATAGCAGTTGCACTATATGTATTTATGGCACCAACAGCAGACACGGAGTTAGATTCAATTACATGCAGTTTGTATGCAGGTGCTGTTGTTCCTAACGCAACTCTTTCAAGAGCAAAATCTCCATAAATCAAATTAGTTGTTGGACTATTAGCTATGATTAATTTGTTAGAACCTGTTTCATTTTGGCCGGCTCTATAACCAAGAAAAACGTTACCTGAACCGTTCGCAAACTGTCCTGCAGCATGTCCCACACCTGTATTATTTACTCCGGAAATATTAGTAGAAAAAGTTCCATTTCCGATACCAATATTCGCTGTACCCGATGTAGAGCTTGGCAATACTTCTGCCCCGATTGCTATATTATACCCTCCAAAATTGCTTTTCAAAGCATTATATCCTAGAGCACTTTGAAACAAACCTCCGCCATTATTATTCAACGAACCATATCCAATAGCAGTATTATAAGACCCGGTTGTTGCTGCCATCATAGCTAAAGATCCCACTGCCGTATTCGCATAACCCGCAGATAAATTTCGCATCGTCCAATTTCCAACAGCTGTATTATCATTACCATTATTATTTTGCAGAGCATAAACTCCAAAAGCTGAATTATAGTTACCGGTTGTATTTGCCAAAGAACTGTTATAACCAAATGCGGCATTCTCCATTCCTGTTGTGTTATTCCTGAGGGAATTAAAACCGTATGCAGTTCCGGCAGTTCCGGTAGTATTAGCCATTAATGTTTGATAACCTACAGCAGTTGACCCAAGATCAGTATTAGATAATCCGGCTTTATAACCCAAGTGAGTTCTTCCAATTGTATCGACGCGTCCTGCTTTTAAGTTATTTACTCTGAAATTTAAAGGTTTATTATCAGTTGTACCTAAAAAATTCACTCCATCTACTGTTCCCGAATTACCTAAAATAGACCAAGCACTTACACCGGATGAAGGTGTACTAATTGTATATGATGGAAATGCTCCACTAACGGTTGTCGACCCTACCCCTACTAAACTTGGTGTTTGAACAGCAACATTAAAAGTATTGGTGCCGGCAGCTGTAACTGTTGCAATTCCGGTTCCTGTCACGCTGGTATTAGGTACTGATGTGGATGCTGAACCTGTACTTGAAATCGTATAAGAAGGGTAAATGCCACTAACCGTGATGTTAGTTCCCGATGTAATACTTACGGTTTGGTTTGGTGCAGTATTAATTAAAGTACCGGAAGAAAGAGATAAACCATTACCAACATTAATGTTTACATTACCTGCCTTTTCTGCATATAAAGCATAAGGCACGGATAATAGTTGTGTCGTCCCAACCGTAGTATAACTTGTTCCTCCTGCGGGGTCAATATTTACTTCTAAAAAATAAGGGCCATTTTGCCAATTAATTCCGGTAAATGAACCTGAAACAATTGTGCCCGCTCCTATTCCTACATTAAATACTCCGGCTGTAGAAGGGCTTGATGTATGGGTTTCTTCATACATTAATGTTCCACTTGTACTTCCCTGAAGAATTCGGAATTTAATACCGATGGCATTTGTTACAATATTTCCGCCTGCATCTCTGGCTATGGCTTGATAATTTATCACTTGTGGCGCTTGTGCTGATAACAACTGAACCGCAAGGAAAAACAATATCGATATCTTAATTTTCATAAAACTAATCTGCATAAACTAAATGTCCGCTAAATGATGATTTGTCATGATAAATACTCATTCCTCCACCTGTACCTGTATAAACTTCCAAATAAACATATTCACCGGCATTTAGGTGAACTGTAATATTGAGATTTCCACTATACCAATTTTGACCAACCGTATTAAAGAAACCCACTTGCTCACCTAACTGGGCTCCTGTATTGTGACGTAACTTAATTGTTACATAACCGCTCGTAGCCCCTGCAAATACTAAACTGGCATCGAATTGATATACTCCCGCAACGGGTGCAGTAAATCTTCCTGTGGCAGCACCATAAGCACCTCCATCATTAAAAGCGAAAGGTGAAGCTCCTGAATTTAAAATTAAATTAACTGTTGAGTTATTGGTTAAGGCAGAAGTGGTACTTGCTGTTGGGTGATTGCCTGCTTGAAAGGCTATTTTATTGGTTTTCCATGTTGCATTACCCGCAGCATCAGAAGTTAATACCTTGCCTGCACCTTGCGAGCCATCTTGTAACTGTAATGCATAATTCAAATCAGCGCCTGTAGTAACGACTTTTATTCCCACGTTAGGCTGACCCGTTGTTGGTGCCCAAGAACCGGTTGAATTCACCTGTAATCCTATTTTAGTACTTCCCGAACCGCCTGCTTTTGTTACAAGATTATTTACTATAACTGCGCTATTGTTTATGCTTCTTAGTCCGGTTGAATTAAATATAGCAGCGCCTGCATCAATCGCACTCGTATTATTACTTGTAACTAATAAGGAAGTGCCGTTCATTGAAGCATCCATAATTTCCAATTTACCGTTTGGCGTATTTGTTCCTGTTCCAATACCAACACTTCCTCCTGAGCTAATTCGCATTCTATCAATCCCTGAAGTATAAAATGCCATTGGAGCAGCATTGGGTTGTTCAATTCTCATTTCCGTAGTTCCTCT
>CAYQDP010000435.1:0-2889 GCA_964416235.1 uncultured Flavobacteriaceae bacterium
TAAAGAGAAAAGTACAAAAGAAAAGAATTTAGAAAAGCTGAAGAACATCAAAAGTGAATTAATAGCAATTAAATCAGATGCCGCTATAACAAGGGTTTTCACGGCCTATATCTCTTTTTCGGAATTTCTTAACATTAAGAACCTATCTTGATGATTTTTTTTCTGATTATTTTAGTGTTAGTGAAAATTTCAACAAAATAAATTCCATCAGAATTATTGGTAATGTCAATGTTTATCGAATATGGATTATTTGTTTTTATTTCATGAATTAATTCACCAAATGCATTATAAATTCTTAAATAAGCAATATTTGAATCTGAATTTATATTTATAATGCCATTAGATGGATTTGGAGTAACAACTAACGAATGTTCAAAATTCGATTTCTTAATATTAAGTGGACTGCAACTTTTTACTAGTCTGCTTGAATCAGTAAATACAGTTACAACAGTTGGTGTAATTCCTGGGTATGGTGCATCAGAGGTTGTGACTAAATTAGATTTAGGTTTTGACCCTGCAGGTAAAGGAATATCAACTGTTTGAATACACGGAACCATTCCATTGCTATCTGTTTTTAAAATGTAGGAGTCTGGTCCGCCAGGCCCTCCGAAAAATGAAGTAGAAGCAATCCCCACTATGCTTTTATCAGGAAACTCTTTAACATTATAAAAGGCATCTCCTGTTGTAAATGTTCTTCCCCATGTTGGATTACCAAGTGAATCTACCTTCATCCAGTGTCCAAAATACATGGGTGGACTTGTATTATAGTAAGATGAAATCAAATACGAGTTGTTAGAAAAAGAATTAATGCTCCATACGGCGAATCCACAACCAGATTGACTTAAAGGATGATAAAATGCTTTTGTCCAAACAGTGTCACCGTTACTTCTTATCTTTAATAAATTTAATTTGTTGATGTTGGCTGGTGAGTAATTACTTGTTTGTGCAGCTACTAAAAATGAACCATCTGTCATTACGGCCAATCCTGCACCAGAGTCATTTCCAGTTTCTCCATACACACGAGACCAAAGAACATTTCCATTTAAATTTATTCTAACTAAGTAAATTTCACTGTTATTACCAAAACTTGTCGTAAGTCCATTAATAATATAACCTGAACCAGGTATCTCCTTAATGCCAAATCCTATTTCTACTGCATTACCACCATAAGACCTTGTCCATTGTGGATTCCCAAATCCATCGATTTTAATTACATATAAATCAAAATTTCCAAACAGGCCGCCATCTATTCCTCCTAATATTATATAACCTCCATCTGAAGTTTGTATTATTTTCCTTGAATCTTCTTTAGTTCCGGGTGTTCCGTAGGTATTAGACCAAAGGACATTACCAGCTGAGTCTGTTTTTAATACCAACAAATCTGTTGATCCTGGAGATGTATAAATGTTTCCTGCAACTGCAAATCCACCATCACTAGTGGCTACTACAGATCTAAAGAACATACTTGGTCCACATGTATAATTGTTAGCCCAAATAATATTTCCAGCAGAGTCAGTATGTATTAAATAACCACTGAAAGTATTTATTTGTGGAGGAAAGGCTTTCTGGCCACTGGCAATTATTGTTTTTTTATTTGTGAAATCTAAATCCTCAGTAGATTCATTGTCTATAGTACCATAAACATTGTTAAAATAATTTTGGGAAAATGTATTTGAGGAATAAAGAAAAACTATTGTTAGAAATAGTTTATTTACAAATGACAATGAGTTTTGCAAAGGAAAACATTTTGAAGTGCTAAAATTCATATTATTTGAGTTTTATTCCTCTTGGAATGCTATATTCAAATATAATGTTTTTAGCGCTTAAAAAGTAAATATTTAATTATTCAATTTCCCTTTTAGATATCTTCCGGTATGTGAATTCTTACAGTTCACTAAACCTTCGGGTGTGCCTTCAAAAACAACGGTGCCGCCGTTTTCTCCGCCTTCCGGACCTAAATCTATAATCCAGTCGGCGCACTTAATAACATCTAAATTATGTTCTATTACCACAATGCTGTGTCCTTTATTAATCAATGCTTCGAATGATTTTAAAAGCTTGGCCACATCATGAAAATGTAAACCTGTGGTAGGTTCATCAAACACAAAAAGAGTAGGAGAGGTGTTGTTCAAATATATTAAGAAAGAGGCTAGTTTAATGCGTTGTGCTTCTCCACCTGATAAAGTGCTGCTGCTTTGTCCGAGTTGCACATAACCCAATCCAACCCTCTCAAGCGCTTCCAGTTTTTCAATTATTTTTTGTGCGGTACGATTTTCTTTTTCCTGTCCGAAAAACTGAACAGCGTCACTCACCGTCATGTTTAATACATCGGAAATGTTTTTTCCTTTGTAATTAATTTCTAAAGTTTCCGCCTTAAAACGTTGTCCTTTGCAGGTATCGCATTGCAATTGTATGTCGGCCATAAATTGCATCTCAACGGTTATCAGACCTTCCCCTTCGCACACTTCGCAGCGTCCTCCATCTACATTAAATGAAAAGTGTGAAGGTTTGTATCCGCGTTGTTTAGCTAAACCCTGATCAGCAAATAAATTCCGTATATCATCGTAAGCTTTTATATACGTTACAGGATTACTGCGGGATGATTTTCCGATTGGATTTTGGTCAACGAACTCCAATTGTTTAATTTGTTTGAGACTGCCGCCAATTAAATGATCGTGACTCACATTTTCAAAAAAGCCCTCTAAGTAACGTTGTAAAGTTGGAACGAGCGCTTTTTTTACCAATGTAGATTTTCCGGAGCCGCTTACACCCGTTACACAGGTTAAAGCATTCAAAGGGAACTTCACGGTGACATTTTTTAAGTTATTGTCACTCACATTTCTGATTTCAATAAACTCTTTCCATTTACGGCGGTTAAACGGTGTTTCA
>CAYQDP010000436.1:0-2880 GCA_964416235.1 uncultured Flavobacteriaceae bacterium
ATGATTTGGAGATGCCGTCAACAAACACCGTGTAATTTTTCATTTCAGGACGCAAACTAACAGGATCGTAGTGCTTCGTATTGCCGTGCGTTAAAGCCCAGTAAATTTGATCGTACATTAAGTATACAGGTTTCGCATCCGGTCCGCGGCGGATATTCTCCGCAAGAATCATATCGCAAATTTCTTCCAGGCCTTCCTTACTAAAAACAGTACCGGTTGGGTTTTGCGGTGAGCACAGCGCCACTAAAGAAGCTTGTTGAATGAATGGTTTGATATCTGAAGCTTTCGGCATGAAATTATTTTCAGGAGTTGCCTCAATCACTACCGGCTTAGCGCCATTTAAGTAAGTATAGTGGTTGTTATTCCAGGATGGCACAGCGAATATCACAGTATCATTAGCATCCACGATAGCGCGGAAAATACTGTAGATAACGGGGCGCGCCCCTCCGGCAATTAAAATTTCACCGGCTGAATAATTTAAACCTCCGCGCTCTTTTAATAAGTTAGAAACCGCTTCGCGCAATTCGAGCATACCGTCGGCTGCAGGATAATTCGTTTGATCATCAAAATAAGCATCAACGATCGCTTGTTTTAATTCGGTTGGAATAGGGAATACCTTCGGATTAAAATCACCAATGGTAAGATTATAAATCTTCTCGCCGTTTTTAATTTTCTCGTTGACTTCGCCGGCGAGTTTAATAATTTCTGAGCCGATAATGTTTTCGGCTAATTTGGATACTTTTAAATCCATTGGTTTTTGTGCGGTACTCATTGTAAAAAAATTTGGGCAAACGTAAAGTAAATCTCAAATAATTAAAAGCCGGTGGTGTAAAAACTAATGATTTACTATCAACAGGAAGAACAAATAGTGAAGAAGTACGAAAGCAGAAAGCGAAGTTGAAAAGCGACCCCGTGGACCATCCATCTAAAATCGCTAAACGAGCACCTAAATTCGTCTTTAAAATCCCTAAATTCAGCTAAAAAGATTTAGTATTTTATGCAATTTTCCCCCTAATTCGTCGAAAATCAGGGGGCATCTATTGACTAAATCAATTTAAATTACAATATTTACTTATATAATAACAATCTAAATATTCTAAATAATTTAGACTAATAAAACAAAGCCTATGAAAAGATTACAACTAGAAGATCTTTCGAAACAATTAGGGTATTCAAAAACCTTAATCTCAATGGTACTGAACGGAAAAGCCGATCAGTATGGCATTAGTAAAAAAACGCAGGCGATTGTTTTGGATGCCGTTGCTAAACTGGATTACACGCCTAACAAGTTTGCGAAAGCACTACGTACAGGCAAAAGTAATTTTATTGGTTTAATTGTAGCCGACATCTCCAACCCGTTTTATTCTACCATCGCTAAAAACATTGAAACCACTTTGTTTGATCGTGGTTATAATTTAATGGTGTGTAGTACCGAAGAGGATGAAGAGCGTGAGAAAAAATTAATTGACATGCTCATTAATCAACAAGGTGTAGACGGAATTATCATTGCTTCTACTTTAAAGAACTCCGATTATTTTAATAGTCCGCGTTTTCAACGCACACCGCTTGTGTTTATCGACCGTATTCTGCCTTTATATAATGGCAATTTTGTGGTAACCGATAACTATGGCGGCTCTAAAGAAATTGTGGAAGCGTTAATTAAAAAAGGCTGCAAGAAAATTTTATGTTTATCGGTAACGCCTTCTTATATCAGTACCATCGACGATCGTATTAAAGGTTTTGTGGATGCCACTGAAAAGCACAACTTAAATTTAGGTTCTGAATTTATCGCACCAATTAATTTCAATAAAATTCAGGAAGATACTTTAACAACTTTAAAGAAAATGTTCTACCTGCATCCGGATATTGATGCAGTGTATTCATTGAATAACCATTTAGGAACAGCTACTTTAAAAGCCTTCAAAGATAAATCGCTCAGTAAATATTACGATAAAGTGAAATTAGCTTGTTTCGATGATATCGATTTATTTAACCTCGTTGACAAACCTGTATTATCGGTATCACAACCGGTGGATGATATCGGCAGAAACGCTAGTTTGTTGATGTTGGATATTATTGATGGTAAAAAGGAAAATAAATCAATGTTGGTATTACCAACTTCATTGATTGTTCGCTAGTTTTTAGCTAATTCTTCGAAAAGTTCTACTTCCGTTAAGGGATTAAAAAGATAGACGGTTCCGGTTGCTATTTCAATGCAGCGGAACCGTTTTCTTATGCGCTCTCCTTTTTCGAAAACTTTATTCCCATTGTACAAAAACACACTTTTATATGGGAGATATTCTAAGAATATTTGCCGCGTATTTTCGTCGTAAAGTTTTAGCGTCCGTAATAAATTGGTATCGGTACAACTGGAAGCGGCCGGATTTTGCAAGTATTTCCGAATGGCATACAATACATCCACCGGAAAAATTTCAGTTACCAAAAATGGCTGCATCAAAATTTTAAATTCATTTTTCCATTCTTGTCCGTGCGGCGCCACTGTATTTTTAAATTTATTAAAGGTACTTAGGTGCGCCACTTCATGTACAAGCGTTACTAAAAAGGAATATTTGTTAAGATTGTGATTAATCGTAATCACATGGTTCATTCCGTTTTGAGGGGAAGAGTAATCGCCCAGTTTGGTGCTGCGTTCTTTTTTGATTTTTAATTTGAAATCGAAATCTACAATCCAACGCGCAATGGTTTCAACAGCGCCCTCCGGAATGTACTTTTTCAGTACTTCACAGTTTTTTTGAAATTGCAATTCGCGCGCCGTCATAAAATAAAGTTACGGAATCCATCACAGAGTGAATTCCTGCAAAAATTAAATTTTCAACAATACAAACTGGATTATAAGTGCATGTATTCCTCAAACGGAAT
>CAYQDP010000437.1:0-2877 GCA_964416235.1 uncultured Flavobacteriaceae bacterium
AATAAGTTTGTTGCTTGAGTTCCTATTAAAACGTACCATTTTTAAATCAGTGCCATAAAATGTTCAGGTTCGAGAATCACATATTTTTTTATGCTTTCGCCATTTTACCGGTGATGCTGATAGTTTTTATGTGGTATTTATACAGCACAAAAAAGCAATTGAAAAAATTAGGTGAGTATAGTTTAGTTAAATCATTAGTTCCAGATGTGTCAAAATCAAAAAAGGTAACAAAGTTTATTTTGCTGTTGCTTGGTTTTAGTAGTTTGATTTTGGCGTTATGCAATTTGCAAACCGGTAGTAAAACAGAAGAGGTAAAACGTGAAGGTGCTGATATTATAGTTTGTTTAGATGTATCTAATTCGATGATGGCACAGGATTTAAGTCCGAATCGTTTAGAACGCGCCAAATATGCTTTAGAGAAGATGATTGATAAATTACAAGGCGATCGCTTGGGAATTATTGTTTTTGCAGGTGAGGCTTATGTTCAATTGCCAATCACAACAGATTATAGCGCTGCCAAGTTGTTTTTAGGAAGTATTAATACAGAAATGGTGCCTACTCAAGGTACAAATATCGGTGCCGCAATCCGAAAAGCGTTAGAGGGTTTTAGTAAAGATGAAGAAAAGAATAAGACTATTGTAGTAATAACGGATGGTGAGAACCACGAACCGGAAGCGGTGGAAGCAGCAGAGGAAGCGGCCAAAGCCGGAATCATAATTAATACCATTGGAGTTGGATCCGAAAATGGTGTGCCTATTCCGATTATGCAGGGCGGACAAGTAGCAGGCTATAGAAAAGATAAAGACGGTAATACTGTAGTTACTAAATTAAATAAAGAAGTGTTGCAAGAAATTGCAGGAAAGACGGATGGGATCTTTGTTCAAGCAACCAATGCTGATATTGGATTAAATGCTATTTTAGATAAGTTAGCGCAGATGGATAAAAAAATGATTGATACAAAAATGTTTACCGATTACGAAGACCAGTTTCAATGGTTTTTGGGATTGGCTTTATTGTTTTTGATCTTAGAATTTTTCATCAGCGAAAGGGTAAGTAATTGGTTCCGTAATTTCTTTAATAAAGTTACAGCCGATAAAAAATCTACAGCTGCACTCGCGCTATTAACCTTAAGTACAATTGATGCGGTAGCTCAAAATGATAAACAACTTATTTACGAAGGAAATAGCAATTATCACAGCGCAAGAAATATTCAGGCAATTAATAATTACCGTGAAGCCTTAAAGGCTAAGCCGGATAACCGCAAAGCAAATTTTAATTTGGGTGATGCGATTTATAAGGAGGCTATGGGAGTGAAAAACTCCAAGAATCAAAATCCGATCATGGGAATGAAGCCCGATTCCCTCGCTAATATCATGTTTGATGAAGCAGCCGGCCAGTTCGATTTAATTTCGCAAACAGTGTCTGATAAAGATACTTTGCATCGTGCGCTCCATAATTTAGGTAATTGTCGTTTGCAACAAAAAAATTACCAAGCTGCCGTGGATGCTTATAAAAAGTCGTTAAAGCTTAACTCAAAAGATGAGGAAACGCGTTATAATTTGGCTTACGCGTTAAAAAAACTGAAAGAGCAACAAAAGAATCAGAACAAGGATAATCAACAACAACAACAGCAGCAACAACAGCAGCAACAACAACCTCAAATGTCGAAGGAACAAGCCGAACAAATGTTGAACGCTTTAAAAAATGCTGAGCAAAAATTGCAGGGGAAGAAGAAGAAAGGTGAAGGACAGAAAGTGAAAACGGAAACGGATTGGTAGGAGCGACGGAAGAATAAAGTATAAGGAGTAAAGAATGAGTTTAATGAGAAATAGTTTAAGCAATAGAATTAAATCAATAGCGTTTACGTTGTTGGTTTTCGCCTGTGCTTTTTCTTTTGCTCAAAAGATAGAAGTACAAGTAAGCTCCTCACGCGTACAAGTGGGTGTTCCTTTTCAAATTGCCTTTACCGTTAACTCTACTCCGTCTACTTACACACCACCCGATTTTAAGGATTTCGATATTTACTCCGGACCTAATCAGAGTCAGAGTATGCAATACATCAATGGTAACATGTCGCAATCTTTCTCCATCTCATTTTTAATCGCTGCAAAACGGGAAGGTAAGATTACGATTGGCCCTATGACAATGTTGGTTGGCGGACAAAATATAAAATCGGCACCCTTAACAATTGAAGCTTCCAAAGGTGCAGTTTCTGCAGGCAATCCGCAGCAACAAGGTAATACTGGTGGAGGTGATGAAGGAGGGGTAAGTACGAAAGTGAGTGGTGAAGATGTTTTTCTTCGTACTACGGTAAGTAAAACAAAGTGTTATTTGGGAGAACAGGTAACAGTAACCCAAAAAGTATATTCTCGTTTAGATTTACGCGGGTTTCAGAATGTGAAATTTCCATCATACAATGGTTTTTGGTCACAAACACAAGAGAATACAGGAAATATTCAGTTACAAATTGAGAATGTAGACGGTGTAAATTATTATGTAGGTGAATTTAGCAGAACGTATGTTTTCCCTCAGCGCACCGGACAGCTTACGATTGATCCAACCGAATTGGAATGTGTCGTAAGAAAACAAAGCAGCAAAAAGCCGCGTAATATTTTTGAGCAGTTTTTTGGAACCGGAGGATATGAGGATGTAGCGGTTAAGGTGAAGAGCAAGCCGATTGTTATTAATGTGCAAGCATTGCCTGAGGAAAATAAACCAAATGGTTTTCTTGGTGGTGTAGGAAGTTTTAATTACAAGGCAGAAGCCAGTAAAAGTAATATTAAAGCAAATGACGCTTTTAATTTGAAAATCACGATTAGCGGAAAGGGGAATGTGAAATTAATTGAGCCGCCTAAATTAAATTTAACGGAGAGTTTT
>CAYQDP010000438.1:0-2873 GCA_964416235.1 uncultured Flavobacteriaceae bacterium
CAAATGGAGTTCATTAATATCCTTCTTATATAAACTATAGGCTTTCCAAATTGGAGGCTTTGTCGCGAAGCAATCGAGCAACATGTATAATGGCGAAATCTTAAAAGAATATAATGGCGACAACCAACGATATCCAACACCAATGGAATCCGTGGCGTTTTTTACAGCATGCCAATAAAATGGCGGATTCCATAAAATATCGCCCGGCTTTAGGTGTACAGAATAACCATCAATGTTTTTATATAATTCAAAAGGATAATCAAAATCAGGTTCAAACGGATTGAAGGGTCCTGTTTCTCTTTTTCCCGGGGCACTTCTGTATACATTGCGAACAGGATGCGGATCGACTACCGGAGAATAATAATGGGAGTATAACACCCACTTCTTCTCGCCATAAACCTGAACAAATAAATTACTTTGATTAGCATTATGTAAAGCAGTATAAGAACCTTGGCCGCCAATAAAAACCTGAAATGCATCGAACCAACATAAAGGATTCCTTCTTTCTTTCAACCATTTATAATCGAAGTCTTGCAAATGCTCAGGATGTCTTGCAAGGAGTGGATAAAAACGATAGTACTTACTCCCTCCGCCACGGATATTATCAATTACATCAGCTAGTGTAGTAAGTTCGTAAGGATAGCCCGGAATTGCCTGATCAACCAAAACAATTTCATCTTTACCATGTAACTGCTTAAAATATTCGAGCGACCATTTTTGTACACAAGGCCAATCTTTTGCGGCACCTTCCATCACAACCGGAATTCCCTTTTTTACGTAGTGATTTTTAAATTCTTCCAAACTCAAATCCTTGCGGCGCTCGATAGGCATAATTCGCCCTTCGCCATGCTTTGGCATTGTTTCATTCAACTCCTTATAATAAGGTGCGCGGTTTGAAAATAATTTTTTCCTTCCGAAAAAGTGATCAGCAAATTGAAAAACTCCATAACGGAAACGCTGACTAAAACTTAAACTGCGGATAAAATCTCTGTATTCGTTTTCACTCATTTAACTAAAGTAAAAAAATACATTGAAACATCAAATATTTATTTCGATAACCGGCTTTTTAATGAGTAAACGACTTGTTCCATTTAGATTATGGGTTAAATTAAGATAAACCCTAAACCGAATAATGTTTTGTGATTCGGACAAACCCTCTCCCAAATCATGATTATACAAATGATGCGGAGCTCTGATGTATTTCAAGTAGGAAAGCTGTTCACCACGAATATTACGGTTATGAAAAAAAGATTTCATAAAAGCTTCATATTTGGTTTTCCATTGGACATCGTAATTATTAATCCCTGTTTTTTCAATATAGTGCAATACACTATCAGGATTTAGCTGTGAAAGTTGATTTTGAATTTTATATTCGTGAGTATACCCGAATCCGCTTATTGGCAAAGTATTTTGATTGATCAATCGTAGAAATTTATCATATTGAATCCACTGATG
Source organism: uncultured Flavobacteriaceae bacterium (assembly GCA_964416235.1). Classification (GTDB taxonomy): domain Bacteria; phylum Bacteroidota; class Bacteroidia; order B-17B0; family Aurantibacillaceae; genus JAHEYG01. The sequence continues at coordinate 1,456 of CAYQDP010000438.1, forward strand.
GTAAGGGTTAAAATCATTTTTATGGAGAGCAAAAATTTGTCCCTTATCATCCTCTGCTTCATAAGTAAAAAACTGATTTATTTTTGTATCGAACCAACCAATGGTATACGGTCGTAGCCAAATAAAAGAACTTAGAAGAATAACAAATGAAGCTTTTCCTCTTATTTTAATGTAAAAATCCGAAACATCCTCTTTACTTATTAAAATCCAAATTAAGAGTAAATCAATCGCTATCCATTTCCAAAACAGCATACTTCCTGCTATGAAAATTCCGATATGAAGAACAATAAATGAGGATAAACCCAGAATGGCCCACCGTCGATTAATTAAAATGCAGAATGCAAAAATCTCTATAATTAGTGTGATTATTTTGAATAAAAAATCTCCGTTATTGAGAATAGAATAAATATTTTTTATGGTGTTAACAGAAACACCGTTCATCCAACCTCTTTGGTGAGCATTTAGAAAAAAATCACTCAAATGGTTTTGGGTTAACCACTCGTATCCATGGGGCGACATTGCTATTTTTGAAATTCCTGAAACAAAATAATTAGACGCTACAATGCATAAAACCATATGGAGGAAATTAGGTGCTATATCTTTAAAAAAAAGTTTAATATATGATACAGAAGTAAACATTATCAAAACATCAAACAGTAAACGCTTGTCGAATAATTCAAATCCCTCGAGAGGGTAGTTAAATTGCGAACGGTACACTAAGGCCATTGCGACATAAACAGGGCTCAAATAAGGTCTTTTCCATAAGAGAAACGGGAAAAGCAATAAAATAATTCTATCGAAATAAAAAGCGCTATCGAGATAATAATTGTAATTGTAAGTACACAATTCCCATGACAATAAAGCTGCCGAAAAAAACACCAACAGCTTTTCCGATCTGTCAAAATAAAGCGAACTGATATCTTTTCGATGAATTAATAATGGACTTATTATTAAGACAAAGCCGATTGAAAAAAGCGGATGTAAAAAAGCACTTAAACAAATCGAGACATTCCAATACGGAACATAAAGGAGAATTTTATCAAGGAAAGAAGAATTAACATAAGAGTTAATTCGAGGGAAATTAATTGTAAATCCGTTATAGAAAACAAATAGTGAAATTAAACTTATACCGAGAAAAACAAAAAGGGCAAAAAATAACGGGCCGTATTTGTGATTTTTTATTTTATGAAATACCGCCGATGTATCCGACATTATTTTTCTTCAGTGTTGTTTTTTGGAACCATCATCAATAGCGCAAATCCAATTACGAAATAGGCAATTAAAGCTAAAACAGAGTTGCGCATTCCACCGGTTACTTCAGCAATTATACCGAATGACATGGTTCCCAAAATCATTCCCATTTTTTCCATTACATCATAGAAGCTGAAATAACTGGCATGATCTTCGGTTTCAGGTAA
>CAYQDP010000439.1:0-2870 GCA_964416235.1 uncultured Flavobacteriaceae bacterium
CACTGCTACGGTTGTTGCTCCCATCATATATTCCAGAATTAAATTCCAACCGATGAACCATGCGAATAATTCACCCACTGTTCCATAAGCATAGGCATAGGCCGAACCTTCTACAGGCAAAACCGATGCAAACTCAGCATAACATAAAGAGGCAAATAAACAGCCAATACCTGCAATAACAAACGATAATGCTAGTGCGGGACCCGCATAATCATGCGCTGCAATTCCTGTTAATGTAAAAATACCTCCACCAATAATAGCGCCAATACCTAATGAGGTTAATCCCCATTTGGTAAGCACGCGCTTTAAATCACTTTTTTTCATATCGGCCTCAAATGCCGATACCGGTTTAATTCGCCAAACTGACATATATAGATTTTAAATGTTTGAAACCAAATATAATTATTTTTTTGAGAAAACTCGACCCCTAAAAAAACAAGATATAAGATAATAAAGGTAATCCTATGAGAGAGAAGATGTAGAGAAGAATGAAGGCAATTTTACCGAAGGCGTTTAAATCGGTTTTGAAATCAGGCTTTAGTATGGCTGATATTTGCTGAACTAAAATCGGCTCCAACTCACTGTAACGGTATAAACCCGGAGGTACCCCCGCAAATTTCTTTTGATAAGAAAACAAAACCGCGTCGCGAATCACCCAATAACTTTTGTCGGGTAAATCAGCATACTCACATCGGTAGGCAATTCTTTCCTGATCTAAAAACTCTCTGATCTTTTGATTTCGGTTTTCATTGATCAATTCGTATACCATCATGGCCGGAACAATTATCATTAAAAAACTCCCTGTAATAACAATGATACTAACCAAAAGTAAAACGGAAATAATAGTGAATACCAAACGTATACCGTAATTATTTTTCAAAAATAAATTTTCCAAAAAACGTCCGCCATCCAAAGGATAAATCGGTAATAAATTAAACAGATTCAAAAAAATGAAAACATTCGCCAGCATTTTTATCGAATCATTTTGCATGCTTTTATTTAAAAAATAAAGTGCGAAGCCAATGAATAATCCAGGTAACGGACCCGCCAGCACAATAACACTCATTTGCTTTTGCGAAACCGTACTTTTTTTACCGCTCACAAACGCGCCTAATAATGGAACAATAAACAACTTTACATTTTGATAGTTATACAACTTCATGGCAAAGAAATGCCCAAATTCATGTATTAATAAGGCCACTAATACTGCTGCTATATAAGCTATATTCTGATCGAAAATAACGTAGAATAAAAAAGCGTAAATGAACAAACTAATTAAAGAGCGTGTTAGATTATTACTCTTATTATCGGCAACAATTGGCTTTGGCGGATAAATAATTCCGCTTCCCTCTTCAGGTAAAGGATTATTTACTGTCTCCATTAGGTACCGGTTTTAAATTAAGATGGAACAATAAATAAATACAAACGGTAAATAAAAAGAAAGCGCCGGTTTGATGCAACACACCTAATACCACGGGCACTTGATATAACAATGTATAAATTCCCAATATAAATTGCGCGGTTACTCCGTAAATCAATAATGTAATGCCCAAATTTTGTTGCTTTGTTAAATTTAATTTGTCTGATTTATTCCAAAGTATGGCTACACAAATTACCACTAAAACTGCAATAGTACGATGCATGAATTGAACACCAGCCCCTATCTCCAGAAAATTTCTCCACCATTGTTCTTCAATCATAATCGTTTCGCTCGGAAACCAACTGTCACCCATCTTCGGCCAGGTTGGATAAAACAACCCTGCCTTTAAACCCGCTACAAATGCACCGTAAATAATTTGGATAATAAGAACCACAAATAATACAATTGCGGTTGTCTTTAGTTTTTTTCCGTCACTTTCTACAGCCTCTGTTTTAGGATACATTAATTGCAATGCGTACCAAAATGTAAATGCGAAAACAGTAAATGCGCTCATTAAGTGCGTTGCTAATCTATAATGAGAAACTGCCGGATCTTTTACTAAACCACTCTTCACCATCCACCAACCTATTAAACCTTGCAATCCACCTAATGCAAATAACAGTAGCATCTTCGGCAGGGTTTCCTTTCTAAATTTTTTCTTTATCAAAAACCAGGCAAAACCTGCCAAAAAAACAAAACCAATGGTTCTTCCAATCATTCTATGAATATACTCCCACCAGAAAATGGATTTAAATTCATCCATAGTCATGGAATTATTCTTGTAAATAAATTCGGGACTCGTTTGATATTTCTCAAAACGCTCATGCCAATGCTCTTCTGTAATTGGCGGCAGTGAACCCATGAAATTCCAATCGGTAATGCTAAGTCCGGAATGTGTTAATCGTGTAATACAGCCCACCACCACCATTACATACACTAACACACAACCTGTTAAAAGCCATTTTATAACTGATTTATCGCTATTATTGAGAGGAGAAGTATTCATTTGAGGTACAAATTTACTCAGCATTTAGTTACTAAAAAAATTTGTTTTCCATGCCTTTGTTTTTACTTAACTTCACTCTCCAAAATCGTAAATGTTTTGTTAATTGCATTTTATACGCGTTCATATATAAGACTTGTGCTTTTTGGTTTACTACTTTTTCTTAGCTATAATTTGTTCTCTCAAAATATTCGCACACAACAACGCTTAGATTCGCTTAAGCTCCAATTCCAGAAAGATTCAAGTCGAATTTACCGTTTTCAGAAATTTCGATTTCGTGTAGCATTAGATCGCCGGAATTCCTGGATTAAAAACCAACGTTCTACTAAACAAGTCCCGGTTTCCATTAACGGATTTCAAATCGGTGCTTTATTATTTGAAAAACATTCTGTGGTATTTGGTCTTTATAACATTGCTGCCGAATAAAAACGTCCGGTTAAAATTAAC
>CAYQDP010000440.1:0-2862 GCA_964416235.1 uncultured Flavobacteriaceae bacterium
GGTAACGGATTAATGTTGCGTGCTTATTATGAGCCGGGTTTATTGTACGATAACTCTATCGATGGAGCGAGAATTATTTCTAGTCCTTATAAAGGTTTTACTTTTAAAGGACTCATTGGAAAGCAACGTTTGTTTTTTGGTAAAGGTCCGGGCATTGTTCGCGGATTTGACGGTGAGTTAAATGTAAACGAATTGTTTGATTCAATACTGGGCAACAAAAAAACACGCGTTATTTTAGGCGGAAGTTTCGTGAGTAAATTTCAACCTGATCAGGACAATAATTTAGTGATTCCTGAAAACGTTGGATGTTACGGAGGAAGAATTAATATTATTCGCGAAGGATTTAATTTCAACACTGAATACGCTTATAAAATTAATGACCCATCAGCAGACAATAACGGTTCCTATAAATTCGGCGACGCGTTATTCACCACTATCTCTTATGCAGGAAAAGGCTTTTCAATTCTATTGCAAGGAAAACGTTTGGATAACATGAGCTATCGCAGTGACAGAAACGAAGGCTTACAAAATTTATTAATTAATTATTTGCCGGCAACCACTAAACAACATTCTTATACTTTATTGGCCTTGAATCCATATGCTACCCAATTAAAAGGTGAGATTGGTTTTATGGCAGAGGCTCAATATAAAGTAAAAAAGGGAACTCCTATTGGAGGTAAATATGGATGGGAAATTACTGTAAACTATTCTCAGGCTCATGGCTTAAAGCAATACGCAGTCGGCGATTCAGCGGGTGCGAGAACATACTACCAAACCAAATGGGATTTTGTTGAACTCACAAACTCCAACGAACAAAGATTGGACAGCACAGTTAATGGCGTAAATTATTACACCAATTTGGGAAGTTATTCAAAAAATCATAAGTACTACCATGATTTCTTTATTGAGATTAATAAAAAATTCAGTAAGAAGTTGAAGGCAACTTTTATTTATGCAAATCAGTTTTATAACCGCAACATTATTCAATTCAATGCTTCTAATGCAGGTTATAAAAATTTGCGTACTCAAATTGGAGTAATAGATGTTACTTACAAATATAAATCATCATCTTCTGTTCGATTTGAATTTCAAGGTTTGTTCGCAGAGAAAGTTGATGGAAAAACTGTTGAAACAAACTCAAACTTAATTGCAAAGGGTGATTGGGCAACAGGTATGATAGAGTGGTGGCCTAACGGACATTTCTTTGTTGCTGTTTTTGATCAGTGGAATTTTGGAAATCCTGATCCTAAATTACAGGTGCATTATTATTTAGGCACGATTGGTTATAATAAAGATGCGCACCGTATTTCTTTAAGTTACGGTAAACAAAGTGCGGGTATATTTTGCGTAGGTGGTGTTTGTCGTGTAGTGCCTGCGTCAAATGGTATAACATTATCCATCACCAGTAGCTTTTAACAAAAACGAATTAAATAAATCCTTAACTTAGGTTATAGATAACATGAAAAAAATTGCAATAATACTTCTGCCTTTGATTGTTTTTTTAGCTTGCGATAAAGTTGAGAATCCTAATCAGAATCCGAATGCAGTAACAAACTGTACGGTTAATCCGCACATTGTAAAATCCAACCTTACAAAAATGAATTTCAGAAAAGTGTTGGTGGAAGATTATACAGGTCACACCTGTGGTAATTGTCCGCGTGCTGCTGAAAATGCTACTACAATTGTTAACCGTCATGGCGACAGTGCTATTGTAATTGCGGTTCATGCAGGAACACAATTTGCACCTCCTTCACTTCCTGATTTTCCGGAAGATTTTCGCACACCCGTAGGGACAGATTGGGATAATTTTATGGGAATGTCAGCTGCCGGATTACCAAAGGGTTGTGTAAATCGTTCTCAATCTCCATTTCCGCAACCTCGCACAACCTGGTCGGTAACAGTTGATGCTTTATTAAACAATCCTCAAGATGCAAAAATGTTGGTAACAACAACTTTAGATACCACACAAATGTTGTTGAATGTTGAGGTTAAAACTACATTCTTAAAGGCATTTACTGATGATGTTTTTTTAAGTGTGGTAATTACTGAAGACAGTATTGTTGCTCCGCAAAAGGATTATTCTCCTCCGGCAGGCGCGTTAGTTGTGAATGGTGATGAAAGACCTGATTACGAGTTTGAACACGTATTGCGCGGAGCCGTTAATGGCTCTTGGGGTGATGAAATTAAAAAAGCACCAATTGCAATTAATGATACGGTTACAAAAACATATAAATGTTATCAATTAAATCCATGGCCGGTTATTCCTGCAAAGCCTAAATATAATTTGAAGCACACGAGTGTTGTGGTGTTTATTTATAAGGCAAGTAATAAAGAGATAATTCAGGTAGAGAAGGTGCATATCATGTAATTCTTCTCATAAAATTAGAAGCCCGTTATTAACGGGCTTTTTTTATATTCGTACATGCAATTAGGGCTAATAGGAAAAAATCTATCGCATTCTTTTTCCAAAAAATATTTTGAAGAGAAATTTAACACTCAAAAATTATCAGAATACTCTTATAATAATTTTGAGTTAAACGATATTAGGGATTTTCCGGAATTGATTAAAAGTCACCCGAATTTATCAGGACTAAATGTAACACATCCTTATAAAGAATCAATAATCAAATACCTTGATGATTGTAGCGATGAAGCAAAAAGTATTGCAGCGGTTAATTGCATTAAGATTCTGAATGGAAAATCTTATGGCTACAATACGGATGAATTTGGGTTTCGTTTCAGCATAAAACCTTTTTTGGAGCCTAAACATAATAGAGCCTTAATTTTCGGTACAGGCGGAAGTTCAAAAGCAATTGCGTTCGCACTTAAAAAAATTGGTGTAGAATATTATTTCGTCACTTC